>NZ_JACARS010000011.1:0-166927 GCF_013386485.1 Pseudomonas sp. P7758
GATGCCGATGCTGATGCGGACGCCGATGCTGATGCCGATGCTGATGCCGATGCCGATGCCGATGCCGATGCCGACGCGGATGCGGATGCGGATGCGGATGCTGACGCCGATGCCGATGCCGATGCCGATGCCGATGCTGACGCTGATGCGGATGCGGATGCGGATGCGGACGCCGACGCCGACCTCGAAGCCTTCGACGACCTCGCTACCGGCGAAGTAACCATCAAACCCGTAACATCCAACACCGGCCTGGCCGATATGCGCGTGTTCACCCTGTTGGGTGTCGGCGGCATCATTCTGGGCGATCACACCAAGCAGCAGGAGTTCTCGGTTGCCGAGGGTTCCAGCGGAACGCTGAACCTGCAGTTTGCCCAGGCCGACCTGGTCTCGCTGTTGGGCGGTGGCTTCACTGCCACGCTGGAAGTGAGCGACGGTGCCGGTGGATGGTTGCCGGTGCAACAAGGCAGCAACGGTTCGGGCTTGCTCGACCTGTTGGGGCTGTTCGGACAAAGCTCCAGCGCCAAAATCGAAGGCCTGGAAGCCGGGCAGTATCGCTTTACCCTCAAGCTCGACCCCAACCTGGTCAGCGTTGGTGCAGGGGCCACGGCCAAGTTGAGCGTCACCAATGACAGCCTCACCGACTTCACCGGGGAAGCAGGGCCGGATGTCACCGGCAACGTCATCACCGACCCGGGCATTGGCGGTAAACCGGATGAACCGGGAACCGGCGGGCCAGTGAAGGTGCAGGTCGAGGTCAACGGCGAATTCGTCGATGCCGACGCCACCACCGGCACGGTGCTGCAGGGTCAATATGGTCAGCTGACCATCTTCGCCAACGGCGAGTACAAGTACACCCCGAACGGCGATGTCGCCAGCATCGGCAAGGTGGATGCCTTCGAGTATCACCTGGTCAATGGTGCCGGTGCTTCGGCCTCGGCAACCTTGTATGTGCGTATCGACAGCCCGAGTGTCAACGTGGACTGGAGCGCTACCGATCCATCTGCGCCCGGCGTGATCAACACGGTTGCCAATGATGACCTGGGTTCGGCACAGATCGACATCGTCAACCTGGTCACCCAGGCCGACCTGGCGACCCTGAGCTACAACCTGGCACTGCTCGGCAGCAGTTCGGGTACGGGTGCCGAGATCAACGTTGCCACGGGCACGACCGCAGAGCTTGCGATCAACGTCACCGTCACCGGCATTGCGTTGTTGCCAGGCACGACCGTCAATCTGCAGAAGTTCATCGGTAACGAATGGGTCACGCAGCAGACCACTACCCAGGCGAACCACACGTTCCAAGGGTTGGATGCCGGGACCTATCGCGTGATCGGGACGACCGGGGCCGTGCTGTCGCTGAGTGCGCTGCACATTGCGCAGAAGCTCACTACCACCTCCCTCACGGAGTTCGTGACCGGTGCAATGAGCAATGCGACTGGCAACCTGCTGTCCGACAGCTTGTCCGGGCCGGATGTCCTCGGTTCGCCGCTGACGGTACTCAGTGTGCTGGTCAACGGGGTCTATGTGATTCCTGGGCAAACGGGGACGAAAATCAACGGTGACCACGGCACATTGACCGTGTTTGCCGATGGTAAGTACGTCTACACCCCGCATGCCGGGCTGACGCTGGACGAGATTGGCCAGGTGGATAAATTCACCTACAAGCTCACCACGCCAACCGGCCAGGAAGACACCGCCGACCTCTACGTGCGCATCGACTCGCCGGATCGCGACCTGGTCTGGGACGACGCCAACCCGGGTGCGCCAGCCACTGAAGGTGCCGGCATTGCCGCTGCCCACAGTGCGGTGGACCAGGCGGCGGATGACGGCGCCAACGTTGACGGCGATCACCACGATGCCGTGGTGACCGACGACACCGACTTCACCCATGTCGATGCTGGCGCGGGTGCAGACGGGTTGTTGTGGGAAGGCGGCGATGCAGCCATCAACCTCACCGACCTGATTGGCACAGTCAGCGGGGTGCACAGCATCGACCTGAACGATGTCAGCGCCGTCGACCTGACCCTGAGCCTCGAAGACCTGGTGTCCATCACCGGGCCTGAGTCGGATCGCTTGATGATCCAGGGCGACGATCAGGACAGCGTGCACCTGACAGGTGACTGGAGCGCCGGTGCGACCCAGGTAGAGAACGGTCTTGAGTACGTGATCTACACCAGTCCGGAAGATGAAACCCATCAGCTCTGGGTACAGAGCGGCATCAGCGTGGTGTAACGCCACCCTTGCCGGCCGGGCCGCAAGGCCCGGTTTTCCCTACCAACGGTAATGCAGCGATGGGCCGTGACGTCAGTCACGGTCCGTTGTTGTACTCATCAGGTTTGACAACAGTCAGGTGACTAGCAGTGAGGCAAAAGAGTTTGGCCAAGCAGCTGTCTGCCGTAATTCTGGCAGTCGCAATGATCGCGCCCGAGCGTGCGCCGGTCATGGCAGCGTCGTATATCGACGATGAAGAACGCGTCAACATCATCAGCCCGAGCAACCTGGGCACACATTTACCCGGCGGGCCAACGGGCGTCAGCGCACCGGTGGCACCCGAGCACGTCATACCGAGCAACCTTGACCTGACACGCGCCATTCAACTGGCGGTGGAATGGCACCCGGCAATTTCCGAGGCGATCGGCCAGCTGTACCAACAAAACGAGAACGTGAACATCGCCCGTTCCGGTTATTACCCGCAAGTCAGCGGCGGCTTCAACTCCGGCTACGACAGCGGCCTGAGGGGCAACGGCCAGAGCCGTGCGTTTTCGTTGTCGGCGTCGCAGATGCTCTACGACTTCGGCAAGGTCTCAAGTTCTGTCGACAGTGCGCTGGCGCGGGTCAGTGCCAGCCAGGCGTCGGTGTTGCTGTCGATCGATCAGGTGGCGCGCGATACCTCGTTCGCCGTGATCGAACTGCAGCGCTCGCAGTTGCTGGTGCAACTGGCTCGCGAGCAAATCGACGGCATTTCGGCGATTGCAGAGCTGGCCAAAAAGCGCAGCGACATGGGCGCCAGCACCCGTTCGGACCTGATCCAGGCCCGCTCGCGGGTCGAGGCCTCGGTGGCGACGCAATTGCAATTCACCGCGCAATTCAATCGCTGGCGCAGCACGTTGAGCAGCCTGCTTGGGTCGCAGGCGCCAGTGAGCGTGGCGCATGGTTTTCCGGCAAGCCTGGAGCAATCCTGCGTGGGCGTGGTACCCGATGCGGCAGTCACGCCGACCCTGCTGATCGCCCAGGCGCAGCGCGTCGATGCGCTGGCGCTGATTGCGCAAGCCCGTGCCGAGGCGTTGCCGACCGTGTCGCTGGACCCGTCCATCACGCACTACCTGGACAACAACGACGACAGCAACGTCCCCGGCGGCCGCGACCGTACCCGTTATGGCGTATTTCTCAACGTGAAAATGCCGCTGTACCAGGGCGGCGCAATCACCGCTCGCAAATCCGCCGCGCAACAGGCCCTGCGTTCCGCCGATGCCGCCAACGACGCCGCGCGCCTTGCGGTTCGCCAGGGGTTGCTGGAGGCGCGGGATCAAATCTCAAGCCTCAGCCAGCGGCTATCCACCCTGGATTTTCGTGAGCGCAGCATCTCCGAAACCCGCGACCTGTATCGCCAGCAGTACCTCGAACTGGGCACACGGCCGTTGCTCGACCTGCTGAATGCCGAGCAGGAAATTCACCAGGCACGCATGGACCGGGAAAACACCGCCGCTGACCTGCGCCGCCTGAAAATCGATTGCCTCTACAACACGGGCGCACTGCGCACGGCGTTCCACCTGGACAACAGCACCCTGCAAGGTGTGGAGATTCGGCCATGAATGATGCTGTGATGCTTGCGGACGAAACCAACGCAGTACAAACACCGCTGAACCCGGCGCCCGCAGTGGATTATGAAGTGTGGCTGGAGGCCGTCCTGAGCGTGGCCCGGCATTACCGCCTGGAATGCTCGGCCCAAAGCGTGCGCATCGCTGCACAATGGACCGAAGGCGCCTCGGTGGAAGAGGTGGTACGGCAGATGGCCCGCCAGGCGGGGTTGAACTGCGTGATTGCCGACTTCAGCGAAACCACGCTGATGCAGCGCCAATTACCGGTGGTGCTGCAATTTGCCGACGGCCAGGTGGGTGTGCTCGAAACCCTCGGCGACGGCGACAACCTGGGCATCGCCTACAGCGGCGACGGCGGCCTGCAAAGCCGGCTCACCCGCCAGGACCTGTTGGAGCAAGCGCGCAAGAGCGTGATTCTGCGACCCATGGCGGCAGTGCGTGACCGGCGTGTCGACGACTACATCAAGCCTTACGAGAAGGCGTGGTTCAAAAACATCGTGCTGCGCGACCTGCGGCCCTATGGCTATGTGATGCTCGCTTCGCTGGTCACCAGCGTGCTGGGGTTGGCCGGGGTACTGTTTTCGATGCAGGTGTACGACCGGGTGATCCCGGCCGAATCCATGCCCACCCTGTATGTGCTGTTTGGCGGGGTGATGCTGGCGCTGGTGTTTGATTTCATCATGCGCATCACCCGTGTGCGCATCACCGACATGCTCGGCAAACGCGCGGATCTGCGCGTTTCCGACCTGGTGTTCGGGCATGCCATTCGCTTGCGTAACAGCGCCCGGCCGAAGTCCACCGGCTCGTTCATTTCGCAGCTCAAGGAGCTGGAGCAACTGCGTGAGCTGATCACCTCCAGCACCGCCACGGCGCTGGCCGATCTGCCGTTCTTCCTGCTGTTTCTGGTGATCTACTGGTTGATCGCCGGCCCGCTGGTGGCGGTGCCAATGGTGGCTGTGCTGTTCCTGATAGTGCCCGGGCTGTTGGCGCAGAAAAAACTCGCGGCACTGGCGAATGAGTCGATGCGTGAAAGCTCGTTGCGCAGCGCCATGCTGGTGGAGACCATACAAGGCCTGGACGACATCAAGGCGTTGCAGGCCGAACAGCGCTTCCAGCAACAATGGAATCACTACAACGCCACCTGCGGCGACGCCAGCCTGCGCCTGCGCATGCTCACCAACAAACTGGTGGCCTGGAGCAACAATGTGCAGGGCTCGGTGTTTGCCGTGGTGGTGGTGTTCGGTGCGCCCATGGTCATGGCCAGCGACATGACCACCGGTAGCCTTGTCGCGGCGTCGATCCTGGCGTCGCGGATGATGGCGCCGATGTCCCAGATCACCCAGGTGCTGACGCGCTGGCAGCAGGCCAAGGTTGCGCTGCAAGGCCTGAACCGGATCATGGAATTGCCGGTGGACCATCCCGAGGGCAGCAAGCGCGTGCACCTGCCGGTGATCAAAGGCCAATACGCGCTGAGCCAGGCCACATTCCAGTATTCCGACGATGCCCCCGTGCCGGCGCTGCGTGTGGCCGACCTGAAGATCCAGCCGGGCGAGCGCATCGCGATTCTGGGGCGTAACGGCGCGGGTAAATCCACGCTGTTGCAGGCATTGGCCGGGATGCTCGACCTCAAGGCTGGCACCATCAGCCTGGATAGCGTTGCCCTCAGCCACATCGACCCCGCCGACGTGCGCCGCGACGTGGGGCTGATGACACAAAACTCGCGGCTGTTCCACGGCACGCTGCGCGACAACCTGATCATGGGGGCGCCGCATGCCAGCGATCAGGAAATCCTCCAGTCCCTGGCGCTGACCGGTGCGGGCGACTTCATCGGCAAGTTCGCCGACGGCCTGGACCACATGATCCTGGAAGGTGGCCTGGGCCTGTCGGGCGGGCAGCGTCAGTCGCTGCTGCTGTCGCGGCTGATGATTCGCCAGCCGCATATCGTGTTGCTCGACGAGCCCACCGCGTCCCTGGATGAAGCGACCGAGCGCCAGTTGATCCACAACCTCGACCGCTGGGCGGCCCATCGCACGCTGATTATCGCCACGCACCGCATGAGTGTATTGAGCCTGGTGAATCGGGTGATCGTGGTCGACAACGGCCAGATCATCGTCGATGACAGCAAAGCCAACGCGATTGCGCGCCTGTCCAAACCGAAGGGGAAAACCCAGTGAAAAGCCCTGCGCCGAAAACCATACCCCTGCTCGCCACCGAAGACGAAGGCGCCCGGCATACCCACGACGGCGTGGATGAACGCACCGTGGTGCGCGCCACGCGCGTGGTGGGTTGGGTGTTTGTCATGCTGATTGCGTTTGGTGCCTGGGCCTACTTTTTTGAAGTGGACGAAGTCTCGACGGGCAGCGGCAAAGTCATCCCGACCTCGCGTGAGCAAATCATCCAGTCGCTGGAAGGCGGCATCGTCACGGAATTGAATGTGGGGGAGGGCGATATCGTCAAAAATGGCCAGACGTTGGCCAGGCTTGACCCGACCAAGACCGAATCCAACTTTGATGAAAGTGCCGCCAAGTACCGGGCGTCGCTGGCCAGCGTCGCGCGTTTGCAGGCCGAGGTAGACGGCAAACCGTTACTGTTCCCCCCGGAACTTGAGCGTTACCCCGCACTGGTGCGCGCCGAAACCGACCTGTTCAACACTCGGCGCAAGGGCCTCGAAGAATCGTTGGCAGGCGTGCGATCGTCGCTCGGGCTGGTGCGTAGCGAGCTGGAAATCACCGAAAACCTGGCCAAGGTCGGCGCCGCCAGCAACGTTGAGGTGTTGCGCCTCAAGCGCCAAAAGGCCGAGCTGGAGTTGAAACTGACCCAGGCCCGCTCCGAGTATATGGTGCGGGCCGGTGAGGACCTGGCGAAGGTCAATGCCGACGTCGAGACGCTGTCGTCAGTCATGCGCGGGCGCTCCGACTCGGTGACTCGCCTGACCCTGCGCTCGCCGGTGCGCGGTATCGTCAAGGGGATCGAGGTCACCACCATCGGCGGGGTTATCCCGCCCAACGGGCGCCTGATGCAGATTGTGCCCCTGGATGAGCAGTTGTTGATCGAGGCGCGTATCTCCCCGCGAGACATCGCCTTTATCCATCCCGACCAGGTGGCCAAGGTCAAGATCACCGCCTACGACTACGCCATTTATGGCGGCATGGACGGCAAGGTCGTGACCATTTCTCCGGACACTATCCAGGACGAGGTCAAGCCAGAAGTCTTTTACTACCGAGTGTTCATTCGCACCGACGCTGACACCTTGAAAAACAAGGCCGGCAAGTCGTTTTCGATTGTGCCTGGGATGATTGCCTCGGTGGATATCAAGACCGGCCAGAAAACCGTGCTCGACTATTTGATCAAGCCCATGAACCGTGCGCGGGAGGCCTTGCGCGAGCGTTAGGCGAGGTGGCTGTGGCCAGGTTTGCGTTGTGGTGGATGCTGTTGTGGGCCGGCGTACCGGGCGCGTGGGCCCTGAGTGAGGGTTCGACACCGTTGCTTTGGAACACCCCGGCCGACCAGTCGACCTGCAACCAGGTCGACTCTTCACTTTGGGTCGAGTTGGCCGGGGGCGATGAGTGCATTCGCTATTTTTCCGGGGCGGTGCTGAGCCGTGCGCCCGTGGTAATCGTGATGTTTCATGGCGACCGCAACGTGGAAATGCACCGCTCGCCCGAGTCGATCCGTGGCAATACCCTGGCCGCCAAGGCCAGGCAGGCCAAGGCCCTGAGCCGGCGTGCGGGCGTACCGGTGGTGATTGTGGCGCGACCTGGCACCTACGGTTCCAGCGGCAACCATGGGCAGCGGCGCCAGGCGCGGGAATTCATTGTGCTGGACGCTGCGCTCAACGAGCTGCGCAAGCGTTACGGCATCGGGCAGTTTGTGTTGCTGGGGCACAGCGGCGGCGCCACGGTGGCCGCGGCGTTGTTGACCTTGGGGCGTACCGATGTGAAGTGTGCAGTGATGACTTCCGGCGCGTTTGCCCTGGTGCAGCGCGCGCAGATGTTGCGTCAAAGCAAAGGCCTGCCTTCGCGTCCGGGACGTGACACCAATGGTTTATTGCACCCCTACGATCCCCTGGAGCACATGGCCGGCATTGCCGTTGCGCCTGCGCGGCAGTTGTTCGTGATTGGCAGCGTGGATGACCAGGTAACCCCATTTGTGTTGCAGGAGCGTTTTTACCGGGCGTTGATTCGCGCCGGGCATCAGGCGCAGTTGGTCAAGGCGCAGGGTGTGCCTGCGATGTTTCACCAACTGCGCAATGACATTGGCCTGAAGACAGCAGCGGGCTGCGCGGGCTAACCCGCCGGCACCGCCTGTTCGGTCGTGTTCAGCCAATCACAGATCTGCGACAACCCGGTACCACCGGAGCTTTTCACCAGTACCCAATCCCCCGCCTGGAACCACTGGCCGGGGTGGCGCGCCAACGCCTGGCCTAATGCCGTGGCATCCTCGAACCACTGCACTGACAGCTCACTGCGCAGCACCCGGTACACCTCATGCATCAGCGGCCCGCACAGCACCAAATGCCGGGGCGCCGCCGCGCGCAGCGAGTCAGCCAGTTCCAGGTGGTAGCGCTGGGCGTCGGGGCCCAGTTCCAGCATGTCGCCCAACACTACTACCCGGTGCCGCGAGGCCACGGGCAGGTCGGCCATCGAGCGCAAGGCCGCAGCCATCGAGCCGGGGTTGGCGTTGTACGCATCGTTGATCAGCTGGAAATGCCCGTCGGTGCATTTGATCGAGCGGATATTGCCGCGACCTTCCACCGGTTGGAAGCCGGTCAGCACTTCCAGTGCCTGGTCGGCGTCAAGCCCCGCGGCGAACAGCGACGCCAGCACCCCCAGCGCGTTGAGCACCATGTGTCGGCCGCGAGCACTCAGGCTGAAATCCAGCCGTTGCGTGTCACGTTGCGCGGTGACGTAGACCCGGTCGGCCTCGCTGCACACGTCGAGCAGGCGCACATCGGCATCAGCGTGTTCGCCATAGCTGGTCACGTGCAAGCGCGCGACTTCGGCGGCCTGGGCGAACACCTCGTAGTGCGGCATATCGCGGCACAGCACCGCGTGCCCACCCGGTGCCATCGAGCGGAAGATCGCGCTCTTTTTACGCGCCAGGTTTTCCAGGGTGCCATGGTATTCCAGGTGCGCCGGAGCCAGCCCGGTCACGATAGCAATGTGTGGGCGCACCAGCTCCGAGTTAATCGGCATGCGGCCCACGGCCATTTCCAGTACCCAGAATTTGGCCGGCCGGGGCATGCTCGCCAGGTTCCAGGCGATCCCATGGGGCAGGTTGGCGTTGGCCTCGGTGTGGCCCACTTCGCCCCAGTGTTTCAGGGCGTGGCCGAGCATGGCGACCACGGTGGTTTTACCGAAGCTGCCGGTGACGCCGAACACCTGGCCAGTGAATTGCTGCCTGGCGTATCGACCCATTTGCAGCATGGCCTCGCTGGTATCGGCGACCTGTAACACCGGCAGGCCGCTGTCCAGGTAGGGCGTCGGGTCTACACACAAGAACGCCGAGGGGCGCCGCTCAGGACTGGCCTGGGCCCAGCGCAGCGCCGACTGCACTTCGTTCGGTCCCACCTTGCTGGGGTGCCGATTGAGCATGCGCTGGGGTTTGAAAAACTGCATGGACGGCGTCAAACCCGACGTGTACCAACCGGGCGGCGGCTGTTTGGCCCAGGTGCCGTGTGTCACCCGAGCCAGGGTGTTGGCGTCCCAGACCCAGCCGAGGGGCGCTGCGTCCTGGGCCAGGCTCACTTGCGGCGCGCCGTCGAGCAGGTAGCGGTGGTAGGCAATCAGCCCCGAGAGGTAATGCTCCACGTCGTCGATGCGCACCCTGAACGCGTGGTGACGGATAAAAAACGAACCGGCAATGCGCGCAGGATTGGCGAAATACATCGCCGTTTCCGGCCAGAAATACCCGTTGAACAGATAGCGCGCACGATGATGCAGGGCGCGGTAAAACGCGTGCAGGTCGATCTCGGTGAGCAGGTGGCGCAATTGCGCTTGCTGGGCGATGCGTTCGAGCATCTGCTGCGCAGCCATCATCAATTCCAGTAGCGTCGGAAAGGTGGTGATGCGCTGTTGCACGAACCCCAGATAACCGGCGACGTTATTCAGGCCGAAGCGGAAATACTTTTCGTCAGGTCGGTAGCGGGTCAGTTCGTTCACGCAATAGCTGAGCCAGTGATCGTGCTCGCGCCAGTGCTGTTTTTCGATGAAGTAGTCGAAGGCTTTTTCCACCACGGTTAACCAGCGCTCATCGCCGGTGAGGCCGTAGAGGCGGATCAACCCGAACGCGGCCTCGCCGTCATAGTAGATGATCCGGAACGCCTCTTTGACGGTAAGGTCACGGCCATGCAAGACGTGCACGAAGGCGCCGGTGGTCGCGTCCTGCATCCAGGCCATGCCATTGGCCAGGGCTTCCAGCACGGGTAGGTAGTGGCGGGTGCCGGTGACTTCGCTGTATTTGACCAGCGCCAACAAACACACGGCATTGCCGCCCAGTTTGATCTCGTCACCGGTGTCCAGCAGATACGCCGCCACACTGCCGTCGGGCAGCACGTAGGACTTGATCAGTTCCTGGGTAAGGTAGGCCAGCGAGCGGTCGATGGCGGATTTAAGCGCCTCATCGCCGGTCAGTGCCCAGGCCTCGATCATCGAATAGGTGGTACTGGCGTGGCGCAGGGTGTTGTAGTTTTTTATCGCCCGGTCAAAGCACGGGAAGTAGCCGTAGACGAACTGGCCGCTGCCCTGCACCTGAGTGCTCAGGTAGCTTGCGGCGCTGATGATGCTCGCCTTTACCATGCCGGGCTCCAGCGCTGCGAGGGTGCGCCAGCCGGTTTCTGTCGGGCCAGGGTTCAGCGGGTGGGGCACGCCGTCTTCGGCACAAAAAACGCCCTTGGTGTCGAACAGGAACACGGGGGTCTCGGGTTCAAGTGTGGCGATCAGGTCGGCTGTATTGAGCCCGGTAAAACGGCGCCTGGCGTACACCGAAAAATTGCCGGCATTGAAGCTCGCGTGATTGATAGCGTTGCCGCCATACAGGATCGCGTTGGCGTTCAGTTCCTGTTCGGTGATCGCGATGTGCAGCGCCGCATCGAAGGCGATGCCGCGCCGGAAGTAATTACGCTTGTGGCGCTTGAAGCGCGCATTGAGTTCGGCCCAGGTGATGGCGGTTACGTTGATCGCGCATTCGACGCGTATCCATGAACGTTCGACGATGTTGCCTGACTGCGCACGGTCTCGTTCGTAGGCTCCCTGCAAGCGCTGCACACCGGTTTGCCAGGCGGCTTCGAAGTTATCTGCCGTGATATGAAAAACATGCGCGCGCTGGGTGCCGTCGCTCATGGAGAAAAACAAGGTACAGGGCTGCGCGGTGTCTGATGATACAGCAGGCCCATTCATTTCTTTGCTTAGATGAGCATAACAAGCAAGCCATTGCTGTTTCACAGGCATAGTTCATCACCAGTTTTTAACTTGGAGAGGGGGGCGCGCAGTGTTCATGATTAAACTGCGCGCCAGCTGATAAATAAGCAGAAAGTTATGCCGCACAGTTTTATAAAGGCAAATTAACCAGGCTTATATATCAAGAGCAGAGCGATGAATCCTCTTTCTCCGGCTCCAGCACGGAGGGCGGGACTTGGCTCTCGTATTGCTGGAGATGGTCACGAATCAGCTTGCGAATAACCTGAGAAATAGTAAGGTCAACTTCCTCGGACAGCGACTCCAGACGCTGCTTGGTCGGGAAGTCGATGAGAATGGTCAGACGTGTTGTTTTTTCAGGCATTTTCTTGATCCTTTTGCAAAAGCGCGGTCTCGACTGCCGCGTGCAGTAAGTGCTGGAAGACGTGTGGAGTCCTTAGAACAAACCAATGGGGTAATCAACTGATTCATTGGAGTCTAATTCAAATCGCTGCGCGTTTTCCATCAATGTGCAGTGAAGGTTGCGATTATGTGAAGTTCTGCACCTTCTCCGTACCTCTTATTATCATCGGGTTATAATGCTATGAGATTCGAGTATAGACCGGTTGCAAGAAAGCTATCTTAAAGTGTAGGGGGTGTCAAAAGTCAATCTTATCTATAACTAAAGTAGTGGTTGTACTGTTTGGTGAGTTTGACTATGTATTTTGCGCATTACGTCATGAGATTTTTTCAAGAACTTGGTGCTCTCAATATTCTGTCACAAAATACTAATTGATTGTTTTCGAATATCAAGGGTTGTTGTCACGAATAACAGCGATTGTTATTGGAAGAGGGGCAGGGAGGTGCTGCTTTTATCAGAAGGGCGCGACGGTCGTCGTTGAGGTAAAAGGGGCCAGGGCGACCCCTTTCCAGGAGGTGGGATCAGGCAAACACAAAATACTTACGCACCGTCTCGACCACTTCCCACGTCCCCTTCATCCCCGGCTCCACCACAAAGATATCCCCAGCCCGCAAATGGATCGGCTCCAGGCCGTCCGGGGTGATCACGCAGTAGCCTTCCTGGAAGTGACAGTATTCCCACTTCACATACTCCACCCGCCATTTGCCGGGGGTGCAGATCCAGGTGCCCATGATCTTGCTGCCGTCCTCGCTGGTGTAGGCGTTGAGGTTGACGGTGTGCGGGTCGCCTTCGAGTTTTTCCCATTTGCAGGCGTCCAGCACCGGCAGTGGATGGGTGTCGCGCAGTACGGTGATTGGCTTGGACATGATGATTCCGAGGCAGTGGAAGGTAAGTCCGAACCCTATCGCCTTGGGCGGCCCGCCAGTGGTCTGGACTCGACATCGGGATGCCCAGAAGCGCAGTCATTTGCACAGCCGTGAGTCACCGCCAACCTCTGTGGGAGCCGGGCTTGCCCGCGATGGCGGAGTGTCAGGCGATGGAAGGGCACGCTGTGCCGACCTCATCGCGGGCAAGCCCGGCTCCCACAGGGGATATTTGTTGTTTGAAGGATTGAGTCAGTACGAAATATCTGTGCGCCAATCAGCCATTTCCTCGCAGTAAGTGCGAAAGATTTCCCGCTTTGCGCTGGAATTCGCAAGAATATTTACAGCCGGCCCTCGTATCATTCACCCCAGTAACGACCGAGAGCCTTGAAATGAATCCAATAAAAACGTGGTGGGACATCAGCCCGCCCTTGAGCACCGCGACCCCGACCTGGCCGGGTGATACGCCGTTTCAGGAAGAGCGGGTCTGGCAGTTCGGCCCCGAGTGCCCGGTGAATGTCGGACGCATCACCCTGTCGCCCCACACCGGCGCCCATGTGGACGCGCCGTTGCACTACAGCGCGGACGGCGCGCCGATTGGCGAAGTGTCTCTGGATGTGTACATGGGCCCGTGCCGGGTGCTGCATTGCCTGGGCAGCGGCGCGCTGGTGCAGCCGCATCAGTTGGAAGGCCGCCTGGAAAACCTGCCGGAGCGTGTACTGTTGCGCACTTATCAACAGGCGCCGCTGGATGCCTGGGATTCGAATTTCACCGCCGTCGCCCCGCAAACGGTCGAGTTGCTGTTCAGCCTCGGTGTGCGCCTGATCGGTATCGACACACCGTCCCTGGACCCGCAGCAGTCCAAGACCATGGACTCCCACAACGCCGTCGCTCGGCATGGCATGGCAATTCTCGAAGGCATCGTCCTCGACGACGTGCCGGAGGGCGATTACGAGTTGATCGCGCTGCCGCTGCGTTTTGCCAACCTCGATGCCAGCCCGGTACGAGCCATTCTCCGCCCGCTCAAGGAGCCCACGCGATGAGCCAGTGTCCTTTCTCCCCTGACTACCAGCCGCCGGAAGAATGGCATAACGCCGAGCTGAATTTTTCCGAGTCCATGAGCTACGGCGACTACCTGGACCTGGGCAAAGTGCTCAGCGCCCAGCACCCGCTGTCGCCGGACCACAACGAGATGCTGTTCATCATCCAGCACCAGACCTCGGAGCTGTGGATGAAGTTGATGCTCCACGAACTCAAGGCCGCCCGCGAACACGTGCGCCTGGGTGAGCTGCCGCCGGCGTTCAAGATGCTGGCGCGGGTGTCGCGGATCTTTGACCAGTTGGTGCACGCCTGGGCGGTACTGGCGACCATGACGCCGTCGGAGTACAAGTCGATCCGCCCGTACCTGGGGCAGTCGTCGGGTTTCCAGTCGTTCCAGTACCGGGAAATCGAATTCATCCTCGGCAACAAAAGCGCGGCGCTGTTGCGGCCTCATGCCCACCGGCCGGAGTTGTTGAAGGAGCTGCAGGTGGCGATTGCCACGCCGTCGCTGTATGACGAGGCGATCAACCTGATGACCAAGGCCGGGCTGGCGATCGACCCCAAGCGCGCCGAACGCGACCCGACGGCGCCAACGGTTCACGATGATTCCGTGGAGGCGGCGTGGCGCGAGGTTTATCGCGATCCGAGCCGGTATTGGGACCTGTACCAATTGGCCGAAAAGTTTATCGACCTGGAAGATTCCTTCCGCCAGTGGCGCTTCCGCCATGTCACCACCGTGGAGCGGATCATCGGCTTCCAGCCTGGTACGGGCGGCACCGAAGGCGTGGGCTACCTGCGCAAGATGCTCGACACCGTATTGTTCCCCGAGCTGTGGCGAGTGCGTTCTACGCTGTAATCAAGGCCCAACAAAAAGCCCCGGTACTCATCAGTACCGGGGCTTTTCATTTGGAATACGATCAAAATGTGGGAGCGGGCTTGCTCGCGAAAGCGGTGTGTCAGTCAATATATCAGGTGACTGACACGACGCCTTCGCGAGCAAGCCCGCTCCCACACAAGCCTGCTCCCACATGGGTTATTGCGATGTTACTGCCTTCGCGTTATTCAACCGCAACCGGTACGCCACATAGATGATCCCGACCCAGACCGGAATCGCATACACCGACGCCCGTACACCCGGAATCGCCAGCATCACGCAGATGATCATCAGCATGAACGCCAGGCACAGGTAGTTGCTGAACGGGAACCAGAAGGTCTTGAACGACGGCACCACGCCTTGCTCGCCCATGGCCTTGCGGAACTTGATGTGGGTCAGGCTGATCAGCGCCCAGTTGATCATCAACGAGGCAACCACCAGCGCAAACAACAGCTCCAGTGCGTCATGCGGCGCGACGTAGTTGATCACCACACACAGCAGCGTCACCAGGGCCGAGATGCCCAGGGCACGCAGCGGCACGCCTTGCTTGTTCAACTTCATCAGCGCTTTCGGCGCGTCGCCCTGCTCGGCCAGGCCGAACAGCATGCGGCTGTTGCAGTACACGCCGCTGTTGTACACCGACAGTGCCGCGGTCAGGACCACGAAGTTGAGGATGTGGGCGGCGGTGTCGTTACCGATCAAGGAAAAGATCTGCACGAACGGACTGCCGCTGTAGGCATCGCCCGACGCGCCGAGGGTTTGCAGCAGTTGATCCCATGGGTACAACGACAGCAGCACGGTAAGGGCGCCGACGTAGAAAATCAGGATCCGGTACACCACCTGGTTGATCGCCTTCGGGATCACCTTGCGGGGTTCGCTGGCTTCGGCGGCGGTAATACCCACCAGCTCCAGGCCGCCGAACGAGAACATGATGAACGCCATGGACATCAACAGCCCCATGCCGCCATTCGGGAAGAACCCGCCGTGGCTCCACAGGTTGCTCACCGAGGCCTGCGGGCCGCCGGTGCCGCTGAACAGCAGGTAGCAGCCGAGCACGATCATGCCGACAATCGCCACCACCTTGATGATCGCGAACCAGAACTCGGTCTCACCGAAGAACTTCACGTTGAGGGTGTTGATCAGGTTGACCAGCACAAAGAACACCACCGCACTGACCCAGGTCGGAATTTCCGGCCACCAGAACTGGATGTACTTGCCCACCGCTGTCAGCTCGGCCATGCCCACCAGCACGTAGAGTACCCAGTAGTTCCAGCCGGCGAGGAAGCCTGCGTAACCGCCCCAGTACTTGTGGGCGAAGTGGCTGAAGGAGCCGGCCACCGGTTCCTCGACGATCATTTCGCCCAGCTGGCGCATGATCAGGAACGCGATGAACCCGGCTACCGCATAGCCCAGGATCATCGACGGCCCCGCCGACTTGAGCACGCCCGCCGAGCCGAGGAACAGCCCGGTCCCGATCGCCCCTCCCAAGGCAATCAGCTGAATATGCCGGTTCTTCAGGCCACGCTTGAGGCCCACCGGGTTAACCATGTCATCCGCCATTAACATTCCCTTCTACTTGTTTTTTTCAGGGTTGATCGCACACCGAACCAGCCCCTCATACCGCTGAGGGGTCAGATATTACTCTCGGTAAACTTTTCGTAATACAGCTGAACGCCATCAAGTGCCTGATCCAGCAGCCATTGTTTGATGGATTCGACCATCGGAGGGGGGCCGCAGACGTACATATCTGCCGATTGATCCCGCAATTCGGCCAGGTCGAAATGCTCGGTGAGGTAGCCGCGTTTGCCGGCCCAGTCCGAAGGTGGGTCGCTGAGTACCTCGGTGTAGCGAAACCCCGGGATCGTATCGGCGTAGGCTTTTATGCGTGTTGCCTCGCATAAATCGGCCGCACCCCGCACGCCGTAATACAGGTGCACCGGCTGTTGGCAGGTGCTGGCGGCCAGGTCGTCAAGCATGCCCAGCAGCGCCGATAAGCCGGTGCCACCGGCCACCAACACCAGCGGTTGGGTGACGTGCCTGAGGTAGAAGGCGCCCAGTGGCGCTTCCAGCAGCAGTTCATCGCCGACCTGGCAGCGTTCGCGGATGTAGTTGCTCATCACGCCATCGGGCAGCAGGCGGATCAGGAACTGCAACTGATTGCCCGGGCGGTTGGCGAAAGAGTAGGAGCGCCAACTGTCGGTGCCGGGAATCGACAGGCGGGCATATTGGCCCGGCAAAAAGTCCAATGGGCGTTCAAGCTGCAGGTGCAGGATCGCGGTGCTGGCCGAGACCTGTTGCACTTGGCTCACCGTACTGCGGATTTGTACTGGCCCCGGCGCGTTGCACAGGCTGGAATCAAAATCGAAGTAGAACGCCGCATCGGATTGGACCCGGGTCTGGCAGCTGAGCATTTTGCGTTGTTGCAGATCGAGGCTGGAGAGGGCTTCCTCGTCTACGTAGTCCTGGGTGAAATCGCCGGACTCGCAGCGGCCCTGGCAGGTGCCGCATACGCCTTCGCGGCAGTCGAGCGGGATCTTGATGCCATTGCGCAGGGCTGCATCCAACAGGATCTCATTGGCGCCCACCGGGAAAAACAGGGTCTTGCCGTCGGCAAAACTGAAGGCCACTTTGTGATTCATTCGCAGAACTCCGCGAGTTTGATTTTCTATGCCTGCGATTTACCTGTGGCGAGGGAGCTTGCTCCCGCTGGGCTGCGCAGCAGCCCCAAAAAGCCGGGAGCGCTACGCACTGGAGCGCCAACCCGGTCCAGCGGGAGCAAGCTCCCTCGCCACAGGTGTAATGCATCAGGTCACAGGTGATAGAAATCCAGCACCGAGTTGATGGTGTCGTTGAGCAGCAGCGCATGCTTGCGGGTGATCAACCAACTGTCGCCATCGGGCTTGAGGCTGTAAGTGGCGCTGCCGTAGAACTGCTCCGACGTCGCCAGCCGATAGAACAACGTATGCCAGTTCAACTTCACCTCCAGCAGCCCGTCCGGTTGCTCGGCAATCCGCACGTTGTTGATCAAATGCAGCGTCCTCGGCATCGGCGTGGCCGACGCGGCCTTGCCCGTGCGCAGGCGAAACACCCGATCCTCCAGCCCCGAGCGGTTGGCGTAGTAGATCAACGACATTTCGCGCTTCGGGTCGCGGGTGTAGACATGTTCCGAATCCCACTGCGGCAGGTGGAATTCACTCTGCGGGTCGAACAACTGCACGTAGGCGTCCCAATCCTGGGCATCGCACAGCTCGGATTTACGATAGAAAAACTGCTCGATCCGGTACTGCAATTGCGCATTCATCATTCCACCTCCCGCAGTTTCAGGGCTTGCTGGTCGAGTCCGTCCAGCAGGAATTTCTGCCAGTTGCGGTGCTGGTTGACGTACAGCCCTTCGTGGGTGAATTCGGTGCCGGTCATCGCCGGCTGGATACCGATGGATTCGCTGTTGGGTGTCGGCCCGGTTTCCCAGCGATGGCTGCCGCGGGAGATATCGCTCCAGCGTTCCAGGCGGCCCTGGAAGCCGCGCTGGGCTTCGCGAAATTCCACCAGGTCATCCGGCGTGCCCATGCCCGAGACGTTGAAGAAATCCTCGAACTGGCGAATGCGGTTTTCTCGGTCGGCGTCAGACTCGTTCTTCACCCCCAGGCACTGGCTGATGATTTCGGTCTTGTTCCACGCGATGGGCCGGATGATCCGCAGCTGCGAGCTGATCTGGTCGAGGAAGAACAGGCTTGGGTAGATGTTCAGGTTGCGCAGGCGGTGCATCATCCATTCGGCTTTTTGCTGGCCGTGTTCTTCGATCAGGCGCGGCATGATGGTGGCGTAGCCCGAACGCACGGTGGGGTTGGGCATGTCGCTGAACAACAGGCTGTGGCCATTGTTGAAGGCGAACCAGCCGTCATCGGTGTTCGCGTCGCCGGCGCCGAGTTTGCTGTAGTCCAGTGTCGTGCCCGAGCCGGTGCCGTTTTCCGTATTGACCTGCTGGCGATGCTGCACCGTGGCCACGTAGTTGTAGTGCACGGTGCTGACGTGATAACCGTCCAGGCCGTTCTCGTTTTGCAGTTTCCAGTTACCGTCGTAGGTGTAGGCGGACTTGCCCGGCAGCACTTCCAGCTCACCGGTGGCCGATTGGGCGACCATCATGTCGAAGAACACTTTGGCGTCGCCGAGGAAATCTTCCAGGCTGTTGGTGCCGTTCACGTCGAGGCTGATGAAGACGAAACCCTTGTAGCTCTCGATCCGCGCCTTTTTCAGGCCGCGAGTGGCCTTGTCGAAGCCTTCCGGGTATTCCCCCGGCGCCTTGACCTTCACCAGCCGGCCATCGCTCTTGTAGCACCAGGCATGGAACGGGCAGGTAAACGTGGACTGGTTGCCCTTGCCAACCCGGGTCAGGGTGGTGCCCCGGTGCTGGCAGGCGTTGATCAGCGCGTTGAGCTGGCCTTCGCCGTCGCGGGTGATGATCATCGGCTGGCGCCCGGCGCGCATCGTCACGAAGTCGTGCTTGTTGGCCAGTTCGCTCTCGTGACAGGCATAGATCCAGTTTTTTTCGAAGATCAGCTCCATTTCCAGCTCGAACAACTCCGGCTCGGTGAACATGTCCCGGGCGATGCGGAACACCTCATCCACCGGACGGAAGTCCAGGCAGCCTTCGATAAAGCTTTTCCACTGCTCGACGCTTCTTGCACCACTCATGGGAGGCACCTTTTTTGATAATGGCTAGACGGGTAAGCCATTAAGAGGCTGCGGCGGGGCACCGGGCTATCCGGTTAATGGGGGAAGGTGGGCCACTTAGTTGGGCACGAAATACCCACGGCGGTGCAGGACGGTGGCGGAATGCGCTACTGTCTTGCAAGGCGATTGTCGGAAAAGTCTGCTTGTTATCCACTTAGTCGACGGTTGCTATCCACCCAGTGGCAATGCCGCTGGCGTGGCGCAAAACTTGCTGTCGATCTACCAGGACGCGCCGTCAGAGCGCGCCGGCCACAATTGCCGTGGGTGCCCCGTGATGAGTAGCAATACACGCGATATACGTATCGAGCGCTTCGACCTTGAAGGCGCCTGCAGCTGGATGTCCGGCATTTGCGGGCCGCACCGCCTGCAAACCGCGACGCCGGAGCGCATCCGCTTTCACCACAGCGCCAATGTGTTCAAGTCCCGCGCCACGACGCTGGGGATTATCGAATACGGCACCGATGTCACCATCGACATTGAAGACGCCGAGCACTTCAGCAGCTACAGCCTGACCCTGCCGCTGGTGGGCGAGCAGGAACTGAGCAAGAACGGCGTACGGCTCAGCTCCAACCGTGACCAGGGGGTGATCATTTCGCCCAACGAACATCAGGTGCTGGAGATCTCGGGCGACTGCCGCAAGTTGCAGGTGGTGATCACCCGCGCGGCGATGAGCGAATCCCTGGAAGGCCTGCTGCAGCGGCCGATTGAAGCGCCGCTGCGCTTCGAGTCGGCGATGGACGCGGTGGACGGCGCTTCCGCGTCGTGGTGGCGCATGGCGCGGTATTTCATCGCCGAACTGGAGCGCAGCAGCGAGCTGTATGACCAGGTGGCGTTTACCCGGGACCTGGAAAGCTCGCTGATCAAGGGCCTGATCCTGGCCCAGCCGAACAACTATTCCGAAGAATTGCGGGACGTGCTGGGGGTGAAACTGCCGCACTATTTGATTCGTGCCCGACAGTACATCCACGACAACGCCCGGGAAGCGGTGCACCTGGAGGATCTGGAGGCGGCGGCGGGCGTGTCGCGCTTCAAGCTGTTCGATGCCTTCCGCAAATACTTCGCCCTGTCGCCCATGGCCTATCTGAAGAAATACCGCCTGGGTGCCGTGCGCCAGCAAATCCTCGAACATGGCTCCACGCGCACCATCTCCGAAATCGCCCTGGGCTGGGGCTTTACTCATCTGGGGCGATTCTCGGCCGAATACCGCAAGCTGTTCGACGAATCCCCCAGCCAGACCCTGCAACGCAACGACGCCCGGCGCATGCGGGGGTGAACACCTTACGCAAAAACAACGGAGATCAACTGTGGGAGCGGGCTTGCTCGCGAATGCGGTGCATCAGCCAACTCATTCGGTGACTGACACTGCGCATTCGCGAGCAAGCCCGCTCCCACATTGGATGTGTGGTGTTCTTTTAAATCAACTCTTCCACCAGTTGCAGGCAATGACTGAGCCCCGGCGACTGGTCATTGATTCGCCGGCTGAGAATGATCGGCGACGTGGCGGTGGCCTCCACCACCGGTGTGTAGCCAATGTCTGCGCGGTGCAGCACCTGCACCGAGGCGGGTACCAGGGTCACGCCCATGCCTGCGCCGACCAGACCAATGGCGGTCTGCAATTCGTTGGTCCACTGCGAAACCTTCAGGCTCAAGCCATGGGTATCGAACAGCGCGATCACATGGTCGGCGTAGCTCGGGCGCGGGTTGCCGGGATACAGCACGAAGGGTTCAGCGGCCAATTGCGCCAGGGTGGCCGGGGCGCCCAGCAGGGGATGCCCGGCGGGCAACACCGCCACCAACCGGTCCTCCACCAACACCCGCTGCACAATGGCCGGGTCGTCGATGCGAATCCGCCCGAAGCCCACGTCAATCCGCCCGGCCTTGAGGGCTTCGACCTGTTGCAGCGTGGTCATCTCCGACAGGCCCAACTCCAGCTCCAGGCCATCGTGGCTGCGCAGCCGGCGAATCAACTCCGGCAGCACGCCGTACAGCGTCGACGGCGCAAAACCGATGCCCAGCCAGGTTTTCTGCCCAAGGCCGATGCGCCGGGTGTTGTCACACACCTTGCCCAGTTGCTCCAGCAGCACATTGGCGTGCTCATAGAAAAACCGCCCGGCTTCGGTCAGGCGCAACGGGCGCCCGCGCTCCAGCAGCACCACACCCAGTTCGTCCTCCAATTGCTGGATCTGCCGGCTCAGCGGCGGCTGGGCAATGTGCAGGCGTTCGGCGGCGCGGGTGAAGTTGAGGGTTTCCCCCAGCACCTGGAAGTAACGCAGATGGCGCAGTTCCATAAGGACTCCATTCATACCTTAAGGGTATTGTTCGAGACTCATTCTATATTGGAAGCCAGCAGAGATCCGGAACAGAATCAGGCCAAATCTATAAAGAACCCAACGGGTATTGCCATGCCGATTTGCGCCATCGAGTCGATCGAGACCATCATCGTCGATCTCCCTACCATCCGCCCGCACAAACTGGCGATGCACACGATGCAGAACCAGACCCTGGTGATCATCCGCGTGCGCTGCGCCGACGGTATCGAAGGCATTGGTGAATCCACCACCATCGGCGGCCTGAGCTACGGCAATGAAAGCCCCGACAGCATCAAGATCAACATCGACCGGCACTTCGCGCCGCTGCTGCTCGGCCAGGACGCGAGCAACATCAATGCCGCCATGTTGCGCCTGGAGCGCAGCATCCGGGGCAACACCTTTGCCAAGTCGGGTATCGAAAGCGCCTTGCTCGACGCCCTCGGCAAACGCCTGAACCTGCCGGTCAGCGAATTGCTCGGCGGCCGCGTGCGGGACGCCTTGCCGGTGGCCTGGACCCTGGCCAGCGGCAACACCGAAAAAGACATCGCCGAGGCCGAGAAGATGCTCGACCTGCGCCGCCACCGCATTTTCAAATTGAAGATCGGCGCCGGTGAAATCAGCCAGGACCTGGCCCACGTCATCGCGATCAAAAAAGCCCTGGGCGACCGCGCCAGTGTGCGGGTCGACGTCAACCAGGCCTGGGACGAAGCCGTGGCCCTGCGCGCCTGCAAGGTGCTGGGGGACAACGGTATCGACCTGATCGAACAACCGATCTCGCGCAACAACCGTAGTGGCATGGTGCGGCTCAACCTGTCGAGCCCGGCGCCGATCATGGCCGACGAGTCCATCGAATGCGTGGAAGATGCCTTCAACCTGGCCCGCGAAGGCGCGGCCTCGGTGTTCGCCCTGAAGATCGCCAAAAACGGCGGGCCGCGTGCGGTATTGCGCACCGCTGCGATTGCCGAGGCGGCGGGTATCGGCCTGTACGGCGGCACCATGCTCGAAGGCGGTATCGGTACCCTGGCTTCGGCCCACGCGTTCCTCACCTTGAACAAACTGGCGTGGGACACCGAGCTGTTCGGCCCGCTGCTGCTCACCGAAGACATCCTCGCCGAGCCGCTGGTGTACCGCGATTTCCACCTGCATGTCTCCACCGCTCCGGGCCTGGGCCTGGCCATCGATGAAGAGCGCCTGGCGTTCTTCCGTCGCGATAAATAACAAGAGGACACCTGCGATGTTGTTCCACGTAAAAATGACCGTGAACCTGCCCGTCGACATGAACCCCGAGCGCGCTGCCGGCCTCAAGGCTGAAGAAAAAGCCTTCTCCCAGCGGCTGCAGGAGCAAGGCAAATGGCGCCACCTGTGGCGCATCGCCGGGCTGTACGCCAACTACAGCGTGTTCGATGTCGACAGCGTGCAGGAACTGCATGACCTGTTGATGCAACTGCCGCTTTATCCTTACATGGCCATCGAAGTGAATGCCCTGTGCCGGCATCCATCGTCGATCCGTGAGGATGATCGCTGAGTCTGTTTTTTCACCTAATAATTACAAGATGAGGATTGCACCATGTCCATCCGACTTTCCCAGACTGCTCATGCCCAACAGTTTCTCGAAGAAGCCAGCGGCAACCTTAACGACGGCGGCAACCCACGGGCCAAGGCGCTGATCTACCGGATCCTGCGGGACACGGTGAACATCATCGAAGACCTGGAAGTGACTCCGGAAGAGTTCTGGAAGGCGGTCAACTACCTCAACGAACTGGGCAAGAACCAGGAAGCCGGCTTGCTCGCGGCAGGCCTGGGCCTGGAGCATTACCTGGACATGCTGATGGACGCGGCGGACGAGGAAGCCGGCAAGTCCGGCGGCACCCCGCGCACCATCGAAGGCCCGCTGTATGTGGCCGGTGCGCCGCTGTCCAAGTTCGAGGCGCGGCTGGACGACGGGCAGGACCCGGGCGTGCCGCTGTTCATGCAGGGCCAGGTGCGCGACACCAATGGCAAGCCGTTGGCGGGGGCGATTGTCGATGTATGGCAGGCCAATACCGGTGGTACGTATTCGTGGTTTGACAGCACGCAGTCGGAGTTCAACCTGCGTCGGCGAATCGAGACCGATGCCCAGGGCAACTACCGTTTTCGCAGCATCGTGCCGTCGGGGTATGGCTGCCCGCCGACCGGCCCGACCCAGCAGTTGCTGGACCAGTTGGGGCGCCATGGCCAGCGGCCGGCGCATATCCACTTCTTCATCTCGGCGCCGGGCCATCGGCACCTGACCACGCAGATCAACCTGTCGGATGATCCGTACCTGCATGATGATTTTGCCTATGCGACGCGGGATGAATTGATCGCCGAAATTCGCTTCAGCGAGGACGCAAACCTGGCGAAGGAATTTGGTGTGGAAGGGCAGTTTGCGCAGATTGATTTTGACTTCGAGTTGCAGCCTGCGGCGGCGCCTGTCGAACAGAAACGTATGCAGCGAGTTCGCGCGCTCGAAGACTGAACGCGGTAAAAAAATGTGGGAGCGGGCTTGCTCGCGAATGCGGTGGATCAGTCAATATTTCCGGTGACTGACACTCCGCCTTCGCGAGCAAGCCCGCTCCCACATTGGCTCTGTATCGTTTGGCCTATTTGCGAACAACCAGATCGAGCAGATCATCCCGATCCTTGATCTTCTGCAACACGATCTCCGAGCGAATATCCATCACCCCCGCCGTGCGGTTCAGGTGGTTCACAATGAAATCCGAAAAGTGCTTGAGGTTGCGCGCCTGCACCCGCAGCACATAATTGCTCGCCCCGGTAATCACATACGCACTGGCCACCTCCGGCCACCCTTGCACCTTCTTGATAAACGTCTCGTGCCAATCCTCCACATCCTGGCGTAACGACAGGTGGACGATGGCCTCCAGCTCGATCCCCAGTTGCTCGGCGTTCAACACCGCCCGATAACCACTGATGATTCCCTCGCTTTCCAGCAGGCGCAAACGCCGCAGGCAGGCCGACGGCGACAGGGCGACTTTCTCCGCCAGTTCCTGGTTACTGATACGGCCATCCTGTTGCAGGAAATGCAGAAGGCGCAGGTCGGTGGCGTCGAGAATCATGGTTAGAATAAATCCGCGTGTTTGGGGGTTAAATTCGAATTTCCTACAGCTTAATTAGCCTGTTGCCCACCACTTTGCACGAAAATTCTCTAAAGCTTCGTTCATTATTTGGCTCATTGTTACTACAACAACAGGACTGACCATGACCACCCGCACCCATTGCCTGACCCTCGACGCCCAGGATCCGCTGGCGCCATTGCGCAACCAATTCGCCTTGCCGGCCGGGGTCATCTACCTCGACGGCAACTCCCTCGGTGCGCGCCCGGTAGCGGCACTGGAACGGGCGCAAGCGGTTATTGCCGAGGAGTGGGGCAATGGGCTGATTCGCAGTTGGAACAGTGCCGGCTGGGCCGACCTGTCCCAGCGCCTGGGCAATCGCCTGGCACCGCTGATCGGTGCCCGCGACGGTGAAGTGGTGATCACCGATACCACCTCCATCAACCTGTTCAAAGTGCTCAGCGCCGCGCTGACCGTGCAACGCGAACGCGCGCCAAGCCGCAAGGTGATCGTCAGCGAAGCGAGCAATTTCCCCACCGACCTGTACATCGCCGAAGGCCTCACCGAACTGCTGCAACAGGGCTACTCCCTGCGCCTGGTCAACAGCCCGGACGAACTGCCGAAAGCCATCGACCAGGACACGGCCGTGGTGATGCTCACCCACGTCAACTACAAGACCGGCTACATGTACGACATGCAGGCCCAGACTGCCTTGAGCCATGAATGTGGCGCGCTGGCGATCTGGGACCTGGCGCATTCGGCGGGCGCGGTGCCGATCGACCTGCATCAGGCCGGTGCCGATTATGCGATTGGTTGCACTTACAAATACCTCAACGGCGGGCCCGGCTCCCAGGCGTTTGTGTGGGTCAACCCGGCGCTGGTGGATGTGGTTACGCAGCCGCTGTCGGGCTGGTTCGGGCATACCCGACAGTTCGCCATGGAATCGCGTTATGCGCCGAGCCAGGGCATCGCCCGCTACCTGTGCGGCACCCAGCCGATTACCTCGCTGGCGATGGTGGAGTGTGGCCTGGATATTTTCGCCCAGACCGATATGGCCAGCTTGCGCTCTAAATCCCTGGCGTTGACCGACCTGTTTATCGAGTTGGTGGAAAGCCGTTGCGCCGCCCACGACCTGACCCTGATCACCCCGCGTGAGCATGCCCGACGGGGTAGCCACGTCAGCTTCGAACACCCGGAAGGCTACGCGGTTATCCAGGCCTTGATCGCTCGCGGCGTGATTGGTGATTATCGCGAGCCGCGCATCATGCGTTTCGGGTTTACCCCGCTGTACACCAGCTTTGCTGAAGTGTGGGATGCGGTGGAAATCCTGGGTGAGATTCTCGATCAGAAAACCTGGGACCAGCCGCAGTTCAAGGTTCGTCACAGCGTCACCTGAGTAAACGCAGAGCAAAAACTGTGGGAGCGGGCTTGCTCGCGAATACGGTCCATCAGTCTCTGATGTATTGACTGGCACACCGCATTCGCGAGCAAGCCCGCTCCCACAGGGGACAGTGTTTCAACCAGAAAGCAGTGCAATCACAATAATAAAGGGGCACGCCACGTGACCACGCCAGACCAAGGCTTTGCCGAAATCACCAATCGCGAACTGGGCCTCAGGCGCCAGCTCACTTCCGGCCAGATGAGCATGATCGCCATCGGTGGCGCAATCGGCACCGGGCTGTTCATGGGCAGCGCCTACGCCATCGGCTATGCCGGGCCCAGCGTGCTGGTCAGCTATGCCATCGGTGCGCTGATCACTTTGCTGTTGATGGGCTGCCTGGCGGAGATGACCGTGGCGCATTCCACCTCGGGCTCCTTCGGCGCGTATGCCGAATTTTACGTCAGCCCGCTGGCCGGTTTCCTGGTGCGCTATGCGTACTGGGCGGCGATTGTGCTGGCGGTGGGCGCCGAGGTCACGGCGGTGGCGATGTACATGAAGTACTGGTTTGCCAACGTGCCGGAATGGGTGTGGATCGTCTCGTTTTCCAGCGTGCTGATCGTACTCAACGCCATCAGCGTCAAGACCTTCGGCAACTTCGAGTACTGGTTCTCCACGATCAAGATCAGCGCCATCGTTGGCTTCATCATCCTCGCGGTGTACGTGGTGTTCGGCTCCGGCAATCCGGATTACGGCGTGCAGAACTACGCGGCCCACGGCGGCTTTTTCCCGAACGGGTTGAGCGGCATGTGGATCGCGGTGATCGTCTCGATCTTCAGTTACCTGAGCGTGGAAATGATCGCGGTGGCCGCCGGTGAAGCGGCCGACCCGGAGCAGGCGGTGAAAAAAGCCTTCCGCGCGACCATCGTGCGGCTGGTGGTGTTCTACCTGCTGACCCTGGCGCTGATGTTGGCCATCGTGCCGTGGAACCAGGCCGGCCACGCCCAGAGCCCGTTCGTCACGGTGATGCAGACCATCGGCATTCCCGGCGCCACCGGGGTGATGAACTTCGTGATCCTGATCGCTGCGCTGTCGGCGATGAACAGCCAGCTCTACATCACCACCCGCATGATGTTCAGCCTGTCCCGCGCCGGTTTTGCGCCCAAGTCCATGGGCGCCTTGAGCAAGAGCGGGATCCCGTTGAACGCCTTGTTGCTGTCCAGCTCGGGCATTGCCCTGGCGACCCTGCTGAACGTGGTGTACCCGGAAAGCTCGTTCACCCTGATGATGGCGATCTCGATGTTTGGCGCGATCTTCACCTGGTTCATGATCTTCCTCACGCACCTGTTTTTCCGCCGCTACCGCAAGCGTCACGGCGGGGCGAAGCTGTCGTTCCAGCTGGCGCTGTTTCCCTACAGCACACTGCTGGGCCTGGTGCTGATGGGCGCGGTGATGATCACCACGTTCTTCACCGATGCATTCAAGATGACGCTGGTGTTCGGGGTGCCGTTCCTGCTGATTCTGTCGGCGGTGTACTACGTATTCTTCCGCAAGGGCGCGGCCAAGGCATCGAACAAGGCTTTGGCATAACCCGGCAATTGCTCGAACTCGCGGGCGCATAACAGCAGTTTGCGGCAGGCCCAATCCTCGCTCAGGGGTTGGGCCTTGAAGCGCCGCTCCAACGGCCAGCGTTCCAGCGCGGCCAGGGGCACGATCCCCAGCCCGGCGCCCCGGGCGACCATGCGAATCAGCCCGTCAAACCCATCAGCGCGGATGCGTGTCTGCAAGCGAAAGCCTGCGTGCAATGCCTGTTCCTCCAGGTACACCGCCAGCGCGCTGTCGGCGGCCAGGCCCACGTAGTCGTGCTGCAAGCTGTCGATAAAACTCACGGTGCGCCCGGTCAGCGGGTGATCCAGCGGCATGATCAGCACCAGCGGGTCGTCGCGAAAGGGCAGGGTTTGCAGGCCGTGGGTGTCTACTGCGTCGGAAATAATCCCCAGGTCTGCCGCGCCCTGGCGCAAGGCGTGGGTGATGCGCAGGCTTGGCAGTTCCTGCAGGTCGATGTCGAGGTTGGGGTGCTCGTGCAGAAAGTCCGCCAACAGTTCCGGCAGGTATTCGCTCAGGGCGGTGGTGTTGCACAGCAGGCGCACCTGGCCCTTGACGCCGTTGGCGTATTCCGCGAGGTCTTGCTGCAGGTGATCGGCTTGCTGCAACAGCAGGCGGGCGTGACGGGCGAGGGCTTTACCCGCAGCAGTCGGGGTGACGCCACGGCGGCCACGTTCAAGAAACTCGATGCCCAGGGAGGCTTCCATCGCCCGGATCCGTGCACTCGCCGCCGCCAGGGACAAATGGCTGCGGCTGGCGCCGGCGGTGATATTGCCGGTGTCGAGGATGTGCAGGTACAGGCGCAGGTCGATCAGGTCAAAGTGCATGGGCTGGGGATCTCAGTGTCTGTACGGGCCTCTTCGCGAGCAAGCCCGCTCCCACATTTTGAAAGGGTTCACAGATCTAAATGTGGGAGCGGGCTTGCTCGCGAAGAGGCCATCTGCCTCATGCAAAACAAGAGGCTGCCTCAGTATATGGCGAATTTTCAGATATCACCCAAACCTGCAAAATCGACCCATGAATACCTTACTCGCGTTCTACCAAAACCTCGGCCCGGCCCTGACATTGCTGGTGATCGGCACCTTCCTGCTGGCCGGTACGGTCAAGGGCGTCATCGGCCTGGGCCTGCCCACCGTCGCCATGGGCATGCTCGGCCTGGCTATGTTGCCGGCGCAGGCTGCGGCGTTGCTGATCATCCCGTCCACCGTCACCAACCTCTGGCAACTGGCCTTCGGCGGTCACCTGAGCGCGTTGATCAAACGCCTGTGGCCGATGCTCCTGCTGATTTTCCTCGGCACCGGGCTGGGCTCGGTGTGGCTGGGCATGGATGGCGGGCATTGGGTGGTGCGGGCGTTGGGCGGCGCGCTGCTGGTGTATGCCTTGAGCGGGCTGTTGCTGCCGACGTTCAAGGTCAGCCCGGACACCGAGCGCTGGCTGGGCCCGCTGTGCGGCGTGCTGACCGGGGTCATCACCTCGGCCACTGGGGTGTTCGTGATACCGGCGGTGCCGTATCTGCAAGCGTTGGGCTTGAACCGCGATCAGCTGGTGCAGGCGTTGGGGCTGTCGTTCACCGTGTCGACCCTGGCGCTGGCAGCCGGGCTGTTCTGGCGTGGCAGCCTGGGCGGCGGCGAATTGAACGCCTCGTTGCTGGCGCTGGTTCCCGCGCTGCTCGGGATGTGGCTGGGCCAGGCCCTGCGCCAGCGCATCAGTGCCGTGCTGTTCAAGCGGGTGTTCTTTATCGGCATGGCCGCGCTGGGAGGTCATCTGCTGATCATCGGTTAAGAATCAGCTGTTGATTCGTGCTTTTTAATCAAATGTATTTTGCCTTTCCGACGCTTATTCCAAAGCACCGACCCCGTTACCCTGCCTTCAGACATTTTTAATCTTTAGGCACCCCCTATGAAAAAAGTACTCCTGCTCAACGGCGGTAAGAAATTCGCCCATTCCGACGGTCGCTACAACAGCACCCTGCATGAAGCCGCCCTGGCGGTACTGGACCGTGGCGGCATCGACGTCAAGGAAACCCACATCGACGCCGGCTACGACGTGGCCGAAGAAGTCGCCAAATTCCTCTGGGCCGACGTGATCATCTACCAGATGCCCGGCTGGTGGATGGGCGCCCCGTGGATCGTCAAGAAGTACATCGATGAAGTCTTCACCGAAGGCCATGGCAGCCTGTACGCCAGCGACGGCCGCACCCGCTCCGACTCGTCGCAGAAATACGGCAGCGGCGGCCTGATCCAGGGCAAGCAATACATGCTGTCCCTGACCTGGAACGCTCCTCAGCAAGCGTTCGACGACCCCACCGACTTCTTCGAAGCCAAGGGCGTGGACGCGGTGTATTTCCCGTTCCACAAGGCCAACGAGTTCCTCGGCATGACCGGCCTGCCGACCTTCCTGTGCGTGGACGTGATGAAACGCCCGGCCATCGAAGCCGACGTGGCGCGTTATGAACAGCATCTGGCACAGGTGTTTAACCTGAGTCTGTAATGCGGCTAGTATCCGTGCAGCCGCTATAAAGAGGATTCACGTTGAAAGCCCGATCCGATGAGCTACAGATCTTCGTCTGCGTGATTGAATGCGGGTCGATTTCCGCCGCAGCCGAGCAGGTCGGGCAGACGCCGTCGGCGGTCAGCCGCACCTTGTCGCGCCTGGAAGCCAAGCTCGACACCACCCTGATCAATCGCACCACCCGGCGCATGGACCTGACCGAAGAGGGCAAGTATTTCTTCGAGCGGGCCAAGGTGATCCTCGAGCAGATGGACGACCTGGAAGAACGCCTGTCGTCGCGCCAGCAAACCCCGTCGGGGCGCCTGCGGATCAACGCGGCGTCGCCGTTCATGCTGCATGCGATCGTGCCGTACATCGCCGAGTTTCGTGGCCTGTACCCGGATATCCAGCTGGAACTGAACAGCAACGACCTGATCATCGACCTGCTGGAACAGAGCACCGACATCGCGATCCGTATCGGTGCCCTGGCCGACTCGACGTTGCACGCCCGCTCACTGGGGTGCAGCCCGCTGCATATCCTCGCCAGCCCGGCGTACCTGAAACAGCACGGCACGCCCACCACCGTTGCCGAACTGGCCGAACACACGTTGCTCGGCTTCACCCAGACCGAAACCCTCAACCACTGGCCGTTGCGCCATGTGCACGGCGATCGCTGGCAAATCCAGCCTGGCGTTGCCGCTTCCAGCGGTGAAACCTTGCGCCAGCTGGCGCTGGAAGGGCAGGGCATCACCTGTTTATCGGACTTCATGACCGCCCAGGACATCAAGACCGGGCGCCTGATACCGGTGCTGGCCGAGTTCAACAGCGGCTATCGTCAACCGATCAATGCGGTGTACTACCGCAACTCGCAATTGGCCTTGCGCATCCAGTGCTTCCTGGACTTTATCCAGGGCAAGCTGGCCAGCTACGCCAGCTGATTCGTGACCTCTGCGCAAGATTGAATTGGGCAATACGGACTTATTCGGAATGGATAGGTCCGCAATACTGAGTCCATCAATTACTCACGCAGGGAGACACCTCCATGAACGTATTCATCACCGGCGCTGCCGGTTTTATCGGCGGTTCCATCGCCACTGGCCTGGTCAAGGCCGGCCATAACGTCACCGGCCTGGTGCGCAGCACCGAACAGGCTGCGGAAATGACGGCACTGGGTATCACGCCGGTGATCGGTACGCTGGATGACAGCGCGCTGTTGACCGAGCAGGCGAAGAAAGCTGACGCGGTGATCAACGCCGCCAGCAGCGACCATCGCGGCGCCGTGGAAACCTTGCTGGCCGCGCTGCGCGGTTCCAACAAAACCTTCCTGCACACCAGCGGTTCGAGCATCGTTGGCGATGCGTCGGGCGGTAAGTCCAGCGATGTCATCTACTTTGAAGACAACCTGCCGGCGCCGACTGTCGACAAGGCTGCTCGCGTGGCCATCGACAACCTGATCCTGGCTGCCGCCAAAGATGGCGTGAACTCGGCAGTGATCTGCAACACCCTGATCTACGGTCACAGCCTGGGCGTCAAGCGCGACAGCGTGCAGTTGCCACGCTTGCTCAAGCAGGCACGCAAAAGCGGTGTAGTGCGGCATGTGGGCACCGGGCAGAACATCTGGTCCAACGTGCACATTGAAGACGTGGTTGCGTTGTACGTGCTGGCGCTGGAAAAGAATGTGCCGGGCACTTTCTACTTTGTGGAGAGTGGCGAAGCGGCGTTTGTCGACATGACCACCGCGATTGCCGAAGCGCTGAAGCTGGGTAAACCACAGGATTGGCCATTGGCGGATGCCGAGGCCGAGTGGGGTTATGAAATGGCCAACTATGGCCTGGGCTCCAACAGCCGGGTTCGCGGCAAGCATGCCCGGGAATTGCTGGGATGGGCGCCGAAGCGGACCTCCGTAGTGGAGTGGATTCGCAACGAGATGGTGTGATGTTCGCTTGAGACCGAGGCGAGCTCTTCGCGAGCAAGCCCGCTCCCACACTTAACCGAGTTCCAACTTTGGAATGCGGTCAAATGTGGGAGCGGGCTTGCTCGCGAAAGGGGCGACTCGGTCCAACGGTCTTACCCAACACTAGCCCCACCCCGCCCAATTCCGTACCATCCCCAGCCTTATCCCCCGCAACTCCCCGGTACTTCAATGAACCTCACCCGTCTGCGCGCCGACGCCCTGGCCGGACTCACCACGTCTTTTGCCTTGCTGCCCGAATGCATCGCCTTTGCCCTGGTGGCTCATCTCAACCCGCTGATGGGCCTCTACGGCGCATTCATCATCTGCACCCTCACCGCGCTGTTCGGCGGCCGGCCCGGCATGGTCTCCGGGGCCGCCGGCTCGATGGCGGTGGTGATCGTCGCGCTGGTGGTGCAGCACGGCGTGCAGTATCTGTTGGCCACGGTATTACTGGGCGGGTTGATCATGGTCGCCTTCGGCCTGTTGCGCCTGGGCAAGCTGGTGCGCATGGTGCCGCACCCGGTGATGCTCGGGTTCGTCAACGGCCTGGCGATCATCATTGCCTTGGCGCAGCTGGAGCATTTCAAAAGCGGTGACACCTGGCTCAGCGGCACGCCGCTGTACGTAATGACCGGGCTGGTCGCGGCAACCATGGCCACCGTCTACCTGCTGCCGCGCCTGACCCGCGCCGTACCGCCAGCCCTGGTGGCGATCCTCGGCGTAGGCCTGGCGGTGTACCTGCTCGGCCTGCCGACCCGCACCCTGGGCGACATGGCCCACATCGCCGGCGGCCTGCCGACCTTCGCGCTGCCACAGATTCCCTGGACCCTCGAAACCCTGCACATCATCGCGCCCTACGCGATCCTGATGGCCATGGTCGGCCTGCTGGAAACCCTGCTGACCCTCAACCTCACCGACGAAATCACCGAAACCCGCGGCTACCCGGACCGCGAAAGCGTGGCCTTGGGTGCCGCCAACATGGTCTCGGGCCTGTTCGGCGGCATGGGCGGCTGCGCGATGATCGGGCAAACCGTGATCAACCTCAGCTCCGGCGGGCGCGGGCGTTTCTCCGGGGTATTTGCCGGGGTGATGATCCTGTTGTTCATTCTGTTTCTGTCACCGCTGATCGAGCGCATTCCGCTGGCGGCGCTGGTGGGGGTGATGTTTGTGGTGTCCCAGCAGACCTTTGCCTGGGCGTCCCTGCGGGTGATCAACAAGGTGCCGCTCAACGACGTGCTGGTGATCATGGCGGTGACGGTGATTACCGTGTTCACCGACCTGGCGACGGCGGTGCTGTGCGGGATTGTGATTGCGGCGCTGAACTTCGCCTGGCAGCAGGCGCGCGAGCTGTACGCGGATGAGCATATGGAAGCGGACGGCAGCAAACTCTATCGGGTGCACGGCACGCTGTTTTTTGCCTCGACCACGCCGTTTTTGAATCGCTTCGATCCGGCCAACGACCCGGCCCAGGTGACGCTGGATTGCCGTCACTTGAGCTTCGTCGACTATTCGGCGATTGCTGCGTTGATGACCTTGCGCGAGCGCTACACCAAGGCCGGCAAGCATTTGCGGGTACTGCACCTGTCCGAGCGCTGCCGCAAACTGCTCAAGCGCGCCCGGGTGCAGCACGACTGACCGTTGTTGAAGTGCGATGATCGTTCCCACGCTCTGCGTGGGAACGCCGCTTTGGACGCTCCGCGTCCGCTCTTAAAATCGTGACGCGGAGCGTCACAGGATGCATTCCCACGCAGAGCGTGGGAACGATCATGGTCCGACCAGGTTTTCCAGTTCCTGGGCGCGGGTCTGGGTCATGTCCAGCACGCAGCCGGAGCCGTTGACCTGATCAATGGTGCCGCCGGTGGCCGAGCCGATGAAGCCGCAATTGGCATCGCGAAACTTGAGCCACTGGCGTTGTACGTCCTGCAGCTGCTGCTTGCGGTTGCCTTCCATCGCGGTCATCGCGGTTTTGTAGGCGGTATTCAGGCGCGCGTCCTGCACCTTGGTTTCCTTGGCGTTGCAATCGACCATGTCGGCGGTGGTGTTAGCGCCGTCCATGCATTTTTTCAGGGCCGGGTTCTCATCGGCCGAGGCCGTGCCGCACAAGGCCAGCAACAGTGCGCCGGCGGCGAAAGGAACAAGCAGGGGGTTACGATTCATTCTGGGTTTTCCTGGTCATGAGTCGGTGTGCAGTCTAAGACTCGGCCTGCGCAGTTGAGTTTCCAGCCCCGGCGATCTTCATGTAAAAACGCCCCCCGAATTTTCATCCACTGACCCTGGGCATATCCCTGCGCGACAGGGCTTGTCTGTGGGCGAAAATTACTTTCATAAAAATTGAAAATACACCTCGGTAATGATTTATGAATTTCACAACCTATTCGACGTGACCCTTTCCGAGGAGTACCGCATGGCCGCATCACCGGGGTATTGGCTGTTGATCTACGCCGCCATCGCCATCATTGCATTGATCGTATTGATCGCGCGTTACCGGCTCAACCCGTTTATCGTCATCACCCTGGTGTCTATCGGCCTGGCGCTGTTGGCCGGAATGCCGGCGGATACGATCATGGGCTCCTACGAGGCCGGCGTCGGCAAGACGCTGGGGCATATTGCGCTGGTGGTCGCGCTGGGCACCATGCTCGGCAAGATGATGGCCGAGTCCGGTGGCGCCGAGCAGGTGGCGCGCACGCTGATCAACCGGTTCGGCGAGCGTAACGCGCACTGGGCAATGGTCTGTATCGCGTTCCTGGTGGGGCTGCCGCTGTTTTTCGAGGTCGGTTTTGTGTTGCTGGTGCCGATCGCGTTTACCGTGGCGCGGCGGGTGGGCGTGTCGATCCTGATGGTCGGCCTGCCGATGGTGGCCGGCTTGTCGGTGGTGCATGCGCTGGTGCCGCCGCATCCGGCGGCGATGATGGCGGTGCTGGCCTATAACGCCTCGGTCGGGCAGACGGTGCTGTATGCGATTTTGATCGGCATACCCACCGCGATCATTGCCGGCCCGCTGTACGCCAAATTTATCGTGCCGCACATTCACCTGCCGGCGGAAAACCCGCTGGAACGCCAGTTCATCGACCGCGAGCCGCGCACCCGCCTGCCGAGTTTCGCCCTGACCATGGGCACCATCCTGTTACCGGTGGTGCTGATGATGATCGGCGGCTGGGCCAACCTGATTTCCACACCGGGCACCGCCTTTAACCAGTTCCTGTTGTTTATCGGTAACTCGGTGATTGCGCTGCTGGTGGCGACCCTGGTGAGCTTCTGGACGCTGGGCCTGGCCCAGGGTTTCAACCGCGAATCGATCCTCAAGTTCACCAACGAATGCCTGGCACCGACCGCCAGCATCACCTTGCTGGTGGGCGCGGGCGGTGGTTTGAACCGGATTCTGGTGGACGCCGGGGTCACCAATGAGATCCTCGGCCTGGCCCACGCCTTCAACCTGTCGCCTTTGGTGATGGGCTGGCTGTTCGCCGCGCTGATGCGCATCGCCACCGGCTCGGCCACCGTGGCCATGACCACGGCCTCAGGCGTGGTTGCACCGGTTGCGATGGGCCTGGGTTATCCCCACCCGGAATTGCTGGTGCTGGCCACTGGTGCGGGTTCGGTAATCTTTTCCCACGTGAACGACGGCGGCTTCTGGCTGATCAAGGAATACTTCAATATGACGGTGATCCAGACCTTCAAGACCTGGACCGTGCTGGAAACCCTGATTTCGGTGGTCGCCTTCGGTCTGACTTATGGTTTGTCCTGCATCTTGTAACCCGGAGCCGAACCGATGGACATCCTCTACCAGATCCGCGCCCGCCAGGATTCCTTCAGCGCCGGCGAAGGGCGTATCGCCAGGCTGATGCTCGATGATGTCGGCTTTGCAGCGTCCGCCAGCCTGGAAGAGTTGTCCCAACGGGCCGAGGTCAGCACCGCCACCTTGTCGCGTTTTGCCCGCAGCGTCGGCTGCCGCGACCTGCGTGATCTGCGCCTGCAACTGGCCCAGGCCAGCGGTGTCGGCAGCCGTTTCCTCGACCCGGCGGGCCTGCCGGAGCAGTCGGCGTTTCACAGGCAGATTCTCAGCGATATCGAGGCGACGTTGCGCCGGCACCTGTCCGGTTTCAACCAGCGCAGTTTTGTCGACGCCGTGAGCCTGCTGGGCAATGCGCGGATGATCCACGCGTTCGGCATGGGCGGGCCGTCGAGCCTGTGCAGCGACGAGTTGCAAGTGCGCCTGGTGCGCCTGGGCTACGCGATCAACGCCTGCCACGACCCGGTGATGATGCGCGTGACCGCCGCCACCCTGGGCCCGGAGCATGCGCTGATCGTCTGCTCGCTGACCGGCATCACCCCGGAGGTATTGGGCGTGGTGGCGCTGGCACGCAACTACGGCGCAAAAATCATCGCCATCACCCTGCCGGACTCCCCGCTGGCGCAGTTGGCCGACGTGCTGCTGCCGCTGCAACCGGCCGAAACCAGTTTTATCTACAAGCCAACGGCGGCGCGCTACGGAATGCTGTTGGCCATCGATGTGCTCGCTACCGAGCTGGCCTTGGCCATGCCGGACGACAACCAGGAACGCCTGCGACGGATCAAGCTGGCCCTGGACGATTATCGCGGTGGCCCTGACAGCCTGCCGCTTGGAGATTGAGATGAAGTACCACACGCTGATCCGCCAGGCGCTGATCATTGATGGCAGCAACACCCCCGGCTATGTCGCCGATGTGGCGGTGCACGAGGGGCGTATCGAGAAGATCGGCGACCTGTCCCGGGACAGCGCCGAGCATGAAATCGACGCCACCGGGCGCGTATTGGCGCCGGGGTTTATCGACGTGCACACCCACGACGACACGGTGGTGATCCGTCACCCGCAGATGCTGCCCAAGCTGAGCCAAGGCGTGACCACGGTGATTGTCGGCAACTGCGGCATCAGCGCCTCGCCCGTGAGCTTGCAGGCTGATCCGCCGGACCCGATGAACCTGCTGGGCACCGCCGAGGCCTTTGCCTACCCACGGTTCAGCGATTACCGCGCGGCGGTGGAAAACGCCCACCCGGCCGTCAATGTGGCGGCGCTGATCGGCCACACCGCGCTGCGCAGCAACCATATGGACGACCTGCACCGTACCGCCACGCCGGGTGAAATCACCGCGATGCGCGTGCAGTTGCAGGAGAGTCTGGCGGACGGTGCCCTGGGTTTATCCACCGGGCTTGCATACGCGAGCGCCTTCAACGCCGAGACCGATGAAGTGCTGCAGTTGAGTGAAGAACTGACGGCGTATGGCGCGGTGTACACCACCCATTTGCGCAGCGAATTCGAACCGGTGCTGGAGGCGATGGACGAGGCTTTTCTGATCGGCCGGCATGCCAAGGCGCCGGTGATCATTTCCCACCTCAAGTGCGCGGGCGCCGGTAACTGGGGGCGCAGTCCGCAGTTGTTGGCCTCGCTGGAACACGCGGCGAAGACCCACCCGGTGGGCTGCGATTGCTACCCGTATGCGGCCAGCTCTTCGACCCTGGACCTCAAGCAAGTCACCGATGCGTTTCGCATCACCATCACCTGGTCTGCGCCGCATCCGGAAATGGGCGGGCGGGATCTGCAGGATATCGCCGCCGAGTGGGCGGTGCCGCTGATGGACGCCGCCCGCCGCCTGCAACCCGCCGGGGCGGTGTATTACGGGATGGACGAGACCGACGTGCAGCGCATCCTGGCACATCCGCTGTCGATGATTGGCTCGGATGGTTTGCCGGAAGATCCGTTTCCTCATCCACGTCTGTGGGGCGCGTTTCCCCGGGTACTGGGGCATTTCAGCCGGGACCTTGGCTTGTTCCCGCTGCACACCGCCGTGCACAAGATGACTGGCTTGTCGGCAGCGCGCTTTGGCTTGGCCGAGCGCGGTGAAATCCGTGAAGGACACTGGGCCGATCTGGTGCTGTTTGATCCGTTGCGGGTGCGGGATGTGGCGGACTTCAAAGAGCCGCAGCGCGCGGCGGAAGGGATTGACGGTGTGTGGGTCAATGGCGTGCTCAGCTACAGAGACGGGCAGGCCAACGGGCAGCGTCCCGGACGATTCCTGGCGCGCAGTGGGGATTTGCGAAAGGGATTTGCGGCCGTATAGTGGCCGCTCTCAAATACGGAGCAATCGCCATGCACTTAGGAAAAGTCACCCCCATCTTGCGCAGTTTCGACGAGGCCAAAACGTTGGAGTTCTACGTCGACTTCCTGGGGTTCAAGGTCGATTGGCAGCACCGGTTTGAAGACAACTTTCCGCTGTACCTGCAGGTGTCGCTGGGGGACTGCGTGCTGCACTTGTCCGAGCACCATGGCGATTGCACGCCAGGTGCGGCGGTGCGGATTCAGGCTCAAGGGCTGGAAGCGTACCAGCAACAGTTGCTGGCCAAGCATTACCGCAACGCCAAGCCGGGGATTGAAGACACGCCATGGGGCAGCCGCGAGATGAGCATCAGCGACCCGTCGGGGAACCGGTTGGTGTTTGTTGAAGAAGTCAGCAGATGAGGCTGCGCGCATAAATCGCAGGCAATAAAAAACCGCCTTAGTAGGGCGGTTTTTTATTGCAATCCCAGTTCGCGGCTGGGGTTGCGCCTCACCGGAAGCATTGACCTGCTGACCGGATACTACTGTCGGTTCAGGCATCACGCAAGGCCTGGTGACACTCGGTGTTTTCAGTTCTTTGAGATCTACGCTATTTAAGGGCGACTGCAAAAACTGGCAATAAATTCTTGGAGCGTTACCGGTGGATTAGTTCTCCCAGGTCACACCTTTGAGCGGGATGTTGGTTAGTATCGCCCCCGTTCTGTGTATGTCGTTTGTAGGTGGGCTGGGTACGCGCGCGAATTTATGGACCGAACGCCACGGGCTAGTAATCCGTGCCGGATTCATGCGGGAGGACCCAAAGCCCGGCCGCCTCACTGGAAGCATTGACCTGCGTCCGAAGGCTCACGTGTTCCGGTAAGTGCGCTGGAGGTAGGCCCAACTGATAGAGGGCCGAGTATGTCCAAGTTTGCACGACGTACGTGGGACCTCGTAGTGAACTCCCTGCGTGTTTATCACGTGTGGAAATTCCTGCGGGACAGCTTTGATGACCGTTAAGGTCTGAGAAGTGGGCCGCCCCGGTTTCGACCGGGGCGGCTTTTTTGTGCCTGGGATTTACACCCGGAAATGGCTGACCATCTGCTGCAACTGCCCGCCCAAACGCGCCAGTTCCACACTTGACTTGGCCGTCTCGTCACTGGCCGCTGCAGTCTGCTCCGACACGTCCCGCACATTCACGATGCTGCGGCTGATCTCTTCCGCCACGGCACTCTGCTGCTCGGCGGCTGCGGCGATCTGCTGGTTCATCGACTGGATATTCGACACCGTACGGGTGATGTTTTCCAGTGACACACCGGCCTTGCGCGTCAGTTCGACGCTGCTGTCGGTGAGGCTGCGGCTGTTGTTCATCACGGCGGCCACTTGCTGGGTGCCGTTCTGCAAACCGGCCACCAGGCCTTCGATTTCTTCGGTGGATTTCTGGGTGCGCTGGGCCAGGCCGCGCACCTCATCGGCGACCACCGCAAAACCGCGACCGGCTTCACCGGCACGGGCGGCTTCGATGGCGGCGTTGAGCGCCAGCAGGTTGGTCTGCTCGGCCACGGCCTTGATCACGTCCATCACGCTGCCGATCTTGTTGCTCTCTTGTTGCAGGTGCGTCATGGCGTCGGTGGAGCGTGCCACTTCGGCAGCCAGACGTTCGATCTGGGCGATGGCTTCGGCCACCACCTTGTCACCGGCACGGGCTTCACCGTCGGCGGCCGAGGCAGCCTGGGACGCTTGTTCGGCGTTGCGTGCGACTTCCTGCACGGTGGCAGTCATTTCGTGCATGGCGGTGGCCACTTGATCGGTCTCGATCTTCTGGCTGTTGACCCCGGCACTGGTCTGTTCGGTCACGGCCGACAGCTCTTCGGCGGCGCTGGCGATCTGGGTCACGCCGTCACGGATGCCGCTGATCAGTTCACGCAGGGTAGTGCCCATGCGCTGGATGCCCTGTTGCAACACGCCGAGTTCGTCGCGGCGGGTCACCTGGATGTTGTGGCTCAGGTCGCCGGAAGCGATGCGCTCCACCACGGCGAGGGTCTCGCGCAGTGGGCGGGTGATCTGGCGGGTGATGATCACGGCCGCCACGATGCCCACCAGCAAGGCCAGCAATGTGCTGATCAGTTGCAGGCTGCGGGCCTGGGCGCTTTCGGCGTCGCGGCGTTGCAGCTGGATGTCGTACAGCTTGTCGCTGATGGTGACAATGTCGGTGCCCTGGGTGGTCATTTCTGCCCGGGCCGAGACGATGTTGGCGTTGGCCGCCTTGTAGTTCTGCACCGCGCTGCGATAGGCGCCGAGGGCGGTTTCCAGGGCTGTCAGTGCAGGCTGTTGGCTGGCGCCAAACGCTGCGTGCAGGCCTTTCAGACCGTCGATGGCTTTCTCGATCTGCGCGGCGGCACGGGCTTCAGTCTCGGCGTTGACGTTGCCGGTGTAGCCGCGCACTTCGTAGCGGGCCAACTGGAACTGTTCCTTGGCGCTGGTCACGGCCTCGAACTGGGCAAAGCGCTCGGCGCTATCGGGCATCTGCCGCACGCTGGCGTCCAGGGCACTGATCTGCGCATTGGCGATGTCAGCCTTGTCGCCCATGACCTGGCGCGCGGCGTTACCGTTGCGGTAGGCCTCGCGCATTTTGTTCAAGGACTGCTGGTAAGCGGTGATGATCGCTTTTTGCTCATTGAGCAGCTTGAGGTTGTCCGGGCTCTTGAAGCTGTCCAGCAGCTTCTGTTGCTGGGCCACAAAACTGTCGAGGTTGGTCTGCACGTTTTGCGCCACGGCTTCGTCGCCGTTGGCCAACATGTATTGCAGGCGCACGATGCGCAGTTTGGTCAGTGAAGCGTTGAGCTGGGTGATGTCGCTCATCCAGTTGCTGCGGTCGATCAGGCCGCCCAGGCTGGTCCAGCCGGTGAGCGCGAGGATCGAGGTGAGGACCAGTACCAGGCCGAAGCCCAGGCCCAGTTTCATATTGACGCTGATGTTGCCGAACCAACTATTCATCGCATTCCTCCAGGAACAGATTTGCGGGTACATCCGGTTGCTGGAAGTAGCGACCAGCCGATGGGTAGTCAGGAGGTATCGGCAGCCCTGGCGAGAGCTGAAACGGTTTTTTCGTGAGGGCAGGATTTATGGAACGTGAGCGACGAGCGGTCGCACCGCCCTCATGCAGAGGGCGGTGCGAGAATCAGTGGACTTGGCGCATTCTTTTGCTGGTGGTGATGATGTTGATCAACGCTTCCCTGCTGCTGAAACGGCGGTCATCCAGGTTCCAGCGATTGACGAAGTGCCCCCTGGCATCCTGCTGCAACGCGGTGTGGACCAGTACGCCGTCGCGGTTTTTATGGACCATCTCCAACCCGTCGTCCAGGGTGCGCTGAAGCAGGTAGTCGCCTTTGCGCCGCAGGCGTTGTTCGAGGCTGAGGGGTGGTGCGGGCGTGGCAGGTAGCGGCAATGGCGCACCGGCGACTTCGACGTTTTTCTTGAAGTCGTAGCGCACCAATGGCCATTGCTGCTCGCGCGGCAGCGCCTGGACGCTGGCGGGCTCACGCACAAAGCCGCTGGCCGAGCCGGGAGGCACATCGTCCAGCAGTAGACTGATGCCGTTGTTGAGCTCGGCAATGCCCGGCACGCCGCGATGGGTATTGGCGTGCGTTTCGCCTACCAGTGCGACCCACTTGTGTGGCCCCTGTTGAAGCTGGTCGGCGCGGATCACCTGGGTCGCAAAGTAGTTGAACATTGATGTCCTGGAGGCGGGCATGCCGTCCACCCGCAAGCTGGCGACACAGTCGAGTGCGCGGATCCGCACGTTATGCTTCATCGCCACCTGCACCAGGCTGACAAAACCGTAGGGGCTGTCGGCCGGTACGCCGTGGCCTTTGTCCAATGCGTTGAGGTAGCTCCACAGTTCATCTGGCATAAAGCCCAGGCTGTGGACGATATCCAGGTCGGCCTGATGCAGCTCGGTGGTGAGTTGCTCCATGTACAGGGTTTTTACTTCTCGCGGGCCCTTCAGGTATTCCATGTGCCGGCTGAGGAAGCCTTTGCTCGATGTACCGGCGTGGGCTTCGCCGACTACCAGGCCATCGGCGGTGTCCAGCAGTTGATCGATAAATTTCGCCTCATCCAGGGTCGGGTCGACCGCAGGCAGTGCTCCCCGAGCAGGCGGTGTGTGTTCGGTAAAAAACGCCTGGGCCTGATCCTGAAGTTTTTTGCGGGTCTGGTCGAAGGTGGTTTGCGCCGCGCGACGGCTGCTGGCGGTCTCCCTGTAGGCGGTGGCGAAGAGCGCTTCACGCGTGCCTATCGGCAAGGTGATTTCCTCGCTGATCAGGCCCAGGTGTTCATGGGGCAGGTCAAAGGTGCTGAAGTGGCGCGGCGCCTCAACAGGCAGAGGGCGCGTTGGCCGTAGCGCGTGTGAGCGCTCCACCGAGGGGCCCGGGTGCGGCGCCGGTTGGCGTGCCGTGTGCAACGACAGCTTCAGGTCGCCCTTGGCCAGGGCATCGCCGGGAATGCCGCCGGCCACATCCGCGATGACTCGGGTGGGTTGGTCGAAGGCGTCGTCGACCCGCAGGGCAATGCTCTTTTGCAGGTCGGCCAGGCCCGGCGTGCCGCGATAGGTGCTCATGCGTTTTTGATCAACCAACGCGATCCAGCGCTCGCCCGGTTTTTTCGCCTGGTCATCGTTGATGAGGGTGTGAGAGTAAAAGTTGGTCAGCCGGTTGGCGCGAATCGGGGCCGGGCGTGAATCAAACAGGCACAGGGTGTTTTCCAGGTCGTAGGAGCTTGAGGCGTTCAACGGTCTGACCTCAATTCCGTGCTGTTGGGCGGTGTTTACCAGCATCCAGTGGCCGTGCAACCCGTCGGGGTCGCGGTAATTTTCCTTGTCGATGGATTTGAGCTGGCCCTCGGCCCGTTTGGAGAAACCACTGGAAAACCGTGAGTGGGTTTTCAAGTGATGAATGTCGCGCCACAGCGGCTCGATATAGAGAACCGTCACGTTCAGTTCGCGCAGGTACTGCATGTTTTCGATCAGCACCTGTTTAGCCACGGTGGAAAACGGTGCCTCGCCTACCACCAGGTTGTGCGCGTCATCGATCAGCAGCTTAAGCAAATCACGCAGGGCGATGTCTGGCGCCGGGTTCAGGGTTTCGGCCCGGGGAACCACGGCGGGCAACCGTGCAAAAAACGCGTCGGCGTCATCCGTCAGGGCCCTGACATTGTCCAGGTGCTGTTTGAGTGCCGGGGCGAGTTGCCGACGCGAGATCCAGATGCTGTGGGTATTGAGGTCTCGATCCAGGTAGGCGATTTGCAGGAACAGCGCCGACCGGTCCTCGGGGGCGATGACAGCCGATACGTCGCGACGAAACTTTTCCGACAACTCATAGGGCTGGCCGAGTCTTTCAGGGCCAGGCATGCCACCGATGACACCGGAGCGCTGCCACTGGCCGTCCACCGTCTGGTTCACCAGCTTGCCGGTGGAGCGCAATTGCCCGCTGGTGTTGTCGTAGCGAAACAACAGGAATCGCCCCAGGCTGTCCGGGGTGTGCGAGGCCCACAGGCTGTCGCCGGCAAACAGCACAGGCTGCATGCCCTGGGGCAATGGGGGCTGCGGTTGCAGTTGCTTGATCAAGCTCATGGCCTGTTGGTCCTTGGTCACCCGGGCAATATGGCGTAACGGCGGACGGGCGAGCTTGACGGGGGCGAACAGCAGGGGTCGCAGGTCGGTCAACAACGTCCCGCCGGCATTGAGCAGCGCACCCAGATAGTGTCCCAGCGCGGCGGCGGTGTCGTTGCGGCTGTAGGCATGCAGGGCGAGCATCGAATCCTTGAACACCAGCAAGCCGCCCAAGGCCAGGCTCAGTGCCGGGAAGGGCGCGGTCAGCACGGCAATGGTGATTTCGCCGATCACGCTGACCAGCTCCATGATCATCTGCAAGCGCCCGGTGGTGGTGCTTTTGACTTCGTCGATACGGTGACGCAGCTTTTTGTCGTAGGTGTGGTAATGCAGGTTCTTCAGCGGCAGTGCGGTGCGAGGCACTTCGTCGAACACCGGCTTGGAATACACCCCCTTGAGCTGTGCCGGCAGGCCGGCCACCAACGCATGCAACCTCGGCTCGAACGCCGCGCGCTCAACGCTGGCGACCCGGCTGATGTAGTAGGTGTCCATGCCTTCAAGGTTTTTCAGGCGTTCGTTGAATTCCCGTTGCGGCCTGAAGGCGATGCCATCCGGTGCGTGCGGGGTGTAGAGCAGGGGCAGGTCGTTGGCGTGGTGGAACAGGTAGCAGCCATCGATCACTTGGCCGCTGATGTGCAGGGGATAGAGCCGATACCGATTGCGCACGGCATCGCTGTTATCGGCCAGGCTGTCGATGCTTTTTTCCAGCCAGGCCAGGTCGCTTGTTGCCAGGCAGCCTTGCAGGCAGCACTCAAGCGCAGCGACGTGCATGTGCAGTTGGGCAACCTCCAGGGCCATATTGCGGCGCCATGCATAGTGGGGGCCTTGCGGGTCCAGCAGGGTTTTCTCGACCTCGGCGACATAGCGGTCACCGATCCAGGTGCCTCTGACCGAGTTGCTCACCGTTTGCGCGGTGAGTCGACTCAGGTCGACGCCGGGCGGTCCCTTGAACTGCGCGGTGGTGCTGGCGTCGGGGTTGATAAAGCCCAGGCTGGCGTCGTAGCCATTGCGGTACAGCGTGGTGTAGCTGACGCGTTCGCGCGGGGTGATCACGCCCACGAGGTTTGGGTCTACCGCCGGGATCGGGTTGCCGAGCAGTTGGTTGAGGGCGGCTTTTGCCGCCTTGTGCAAGTAACTGTCGAAGTCGGGAAACTGTTGTGGGCTACCCGGGCTTGCGGCGTAGGCCTGTGCCGCGCCCAGTGCCTGTTCCTTGAGATCGGCGAGTTTCTGTCGGTCGGCTGCCGATGCCTGGCTCAGCCACTTGGGCATCTGATACAGGTATTCATCGGCCTGCATGGCCAGCGTCGTGGTGCTCATTTCCACCAGGCAGGCCTCATAGGTGGAGGGCGCGCCGAAACTGATCATCAAATACTCAAGGCTGGCCGGGGTAAAACCCAGGGCGGAAAGCATCGCGCTGTATTTGGGCCGGATCCGGCTGACCAACTGTTCAAGCAGGTAGTCTTTCATGCTGCGCGAACCGGGAGCGGACGCTATCTCCTGGCTCCAGCCGAGGATATGCGCCTGCAATTCCCGCTCGCTGCCAAAGGCCTGGAACTGTTCGGCGCGTGGCGCGTGAGGCGTGCACAGCAGCAAGCGTTTGACCGCGCCCGTTGCATCGGTCTGGCGCAGCACCCACAGGTCCTTGAGCGGAGCCTTGTGCAGGAACAGACAGCAGGCAGTGAGTGTGGGCGAGGGGCCTTCACTCAGGGTTTGCAGCAGTGCGTAGTCGTCCGCGCTGATATGGTTTTGCAACGATGCACTGTAGGCCAGCGCGTGCAGGCGGCTGTCGAGCATCTGCTGCATGGCTTCCTGTACGGCGGGCAAACTGTGGGCGCGCTTTTGTTCTTCGGCGAAGCTCAGGCTTGGTTGAACCTTGGCCAGCAGGTCGGCGAGGTAAGCCGGGGTGACGTCCTGGAACTCGGGCGGCAATGGCTGCTGGGCGTAGGTCAGTTGGGTGTGCTCGAGAAACTCGGAATCGGCGTGTTCATCGCCACGGTGCAAGCCACGTACCGCCAGTTGCACCAGGTTGTTGTGCTGGTTGTACGAGTTGCCTGACTTCAGGGTGCGCTCGGTGCTGATCTGCAGTTGCTCGGGGATCAGGCCCTGGATATCCAGGTCGTCGTCCAGGTGCTCAAGCAATTGCAGGCGCGCCATGGCCTCCGGCGAGGCCGCCGGGCCGAGCAGCGCCAGCACTTGCAGGCTGAGGTGTTCATAGGTGCGCAGGTGCTCGGCGAGGGTTTTGCGCTGGGCCTCATTGGCGCTGCGGTACCAGTCGGGAGCGGATTCGTGCAGCAGTTTTTCCAGTAACTGCTGCGCGCGCAGTTCCAGGCGCGAGGACAGGTCCCAAGGCGAGCAGCGCAGCGCCTGGTCCAGTTCGAGGGTCATTCTGGCGACGTCTGTCGGCGCGGGGTGGCCGTCCAGGCCAAGGGCAAACGCGATGTCCTGATGTTGTTTGTCCTGCAGGGCATTGTAGGTGTGTTCGTTCAGCGGGAGGCTGTCGATAGGCTCTGGCACCAGCGGCCAGATACTCGCCGCGCGCAAGTGCTGGTAACGGCGCGGCAAGTGTTGCAGCAGTTCCTGACGCCAGGCCGACTGCTTCATGCGCTCTTGCAGCGTGCGATCCAGATGCTTGAGCGAGGTGAAAGCCTCCAGGCCTCTGGAAGGGGTGAACAGCAACACATCACCGTCCTCGATCTCCAGATGGGTGGCCGGTGTCTGGCTGCGCGTGAGGACGAACGCCCCGGCGAACTCGATGGTCTGCTGGCGGTAGCGAAACGTCAGGCGATGGATACCCGGGCGCAGCTCGGGGCCGCTGACGATATTCGTCACCAGCAGCTGGTCGGCAGGGCTGAGCAGGCGATCCTTGACCTTCAGCCTGGCCTCGGCCTCCAGCATCGGCTGGTGGCTGTCGAGTATCCAGTTCTTGCGTAGATGGCCGTTGGGCCGCCGTTCGATTTCCAGGGCGGCCAGCTTCTTGTGCAATGCCTGGCTGATGCGCGTGCGGTTCAACCGGCCGGGCTCGCCCTGGATCAGCCAGTCGCCGGGGACGGTGTAATGCACTTGTGCGTTCTGCAGGCTCCAGCGGCTTTCTTCTGCCAGGGCGGCGTGCAATGCCTGCACCTCCAGCAACTCGGTAGAAGACTGCGCTGCCGGTGCGTGGCCGTTGGGGAAAATCTGTAGACGATGACCGATTTGCAGCAGGTAGCCGTTCAGTTGTTCCGGGGTAAGTGGTGATGTGTTCGGGGGCTGGGCGGGCATGGCCGGTCCTCAGGGAGTCAATGGTCCCTGAGGGTGCGCAGTCTCGGCGTGTGAATGGCGGTAGTTAGTTACTCAAGGCCTCGACCACGGTCAGTATCAGGCGTGACGGGCAATCGGTACTCAGGTGTAGCGTGTTGCGCGCCACCCTGGGATGTTCTGCCTGGCCGGGTGCTTCGCCGCTGTTGGGGTTGACGTCAAAGCGCGGGAAGTTGCTGCTGGCGATATCCAGGCGCAACCGGTGGCCGCGCTGGAATAGATTGCAGGTGGCGAAGGGTTCGATCACCACCTTGACCCGCTCACCCGGGGTCAGCAGGGTGGGGTGCTCCCAGGTGTTTCGGTAGCGGGCCCGCAGGATGCCGTCGGTGATGTTCATGGCGTAGCCGTCCGGGTAGACGTCGACCAGTTTGGCGGTGAAGTCGGTGTCGGGCGCATCGCTGTCGATCCACAGTTCCACGCGCAGCGGGCCTGCGACGATCAGGTCGTGGCTGAGTGGCTCGGTCTGGAAGCTTAAGACATCGCTGCGCTCGGCCAGAAGGCGCTGGTCGCCACGGGTACCGAAGAAGTCCGCCCGCTCGCGTTGGTCGAAAGCGCCGCCGACAAAAATCGGCGCGCCGGAGGTCAGGGCGCCACCGATGGTCGGCACCGGATCGGCCGGGTCGGCGCAGTAGCTGAGCTGGCCCTCGGTGGTCGGCGGTTCAGGTTGCAGTTGGCGTTGTGCGGTGAGGTGCAGGGTGAGTTGCCGGCTATCCGGTAGCGGCCATTGATGACTGTCGATCCAGTGCCCGCCATGTTGCAAGCGCCCCTGTTGATCGCGCTCACCGGTGCCACCGCCCATCAAGAACACCTTCACCGCCGCGGGGGCGGGCAGCGGCGAACCCTTGAGGGTGCGTTCAAACCAGTCCAGGCGGCAGCTCAGCCAGTCTTTCGCCACCTGCCCGTCGAAGGCCGCTGGTGCACCAAATTGCGCATCGCCACTGTGAGTGATATTGCGATCACCATGCAGCCAGGGGCCCATGATCAACTGATGCTGCGCCGTACTGCCGGCGCAAAACGCCGCGTAGTTGGCGAGGGTCGAACTGACATAGGCGTCGTACCAACTGGACATGAACAGCACCGGGATATCCGGCAGATCGTGGTAATGCCCCTCGGCGTAGATGCCCGGCGCTTGCCAGTACGGGCCGAAGTCGCCCTGGGCCCACTGCTCCAGCAGATAGGCTTCGTACTCCGGCACATGCCGCAGGGGCGATTGCCCGGCGTGCCACGGCATGCGCTTGAACCACTGGTGGATGTCTTCCTGTTCGAGGGCTTCGAGGATCTTCGGATCCGCCAGTGCCGCCGGGCTTTCCTTGGCCTGGCGAAACGCCCAGGTGGCCTGCTTGAGCTCCAGCGCGCCGCCCTGGCGAATCCCGCATTGGTAGGCGTTGGCGAAGCCGCCGCTGTCCAGCACCATGCTGGCGAGGCCCGGCGGATGCAGGCAGGCCATCGCCAGTTGCGTGTGGGCGGCGTAGGACAGGCCCATGCTGCCAATCTTGCCGTTGCACCACGGCTGCTCGACGATCCAGGCCAGGGTGTCGCAACCGTCTTCGCCCTCGGCGGTGTATTTGGTGAACACGCCTTCGGAGGCATAGCGCCCGCGGCAATCCTGGAAGATCGCGACAAAGCCCTGGGCCGTGAACCGCGCGGCCATTTGCTCGCGGGAAATATGCTGGCCGTCGAGCTGGATTTCCGAGCGCGATGGTTTGCTCTTGTCGTACGGGGTGCGTTCGATCACCACCGGAAAAGGGCCTGGACCGTGGGGCAAGTAGATATCGGTGGCCAGGTGGATGCCGTCGCGCATGGCGATCATCTGGTTGTGCAACGTCTGCATGGGGAAAACACTCATGGGGTCAGTACCCGGTGCCTACGGCAATGGCCAACAACACCATCGCCAGCACCGCATAGATCAGAAACAGCGGCAGGATGTAGCGTGCCCACTGGCCCCAGCCGACGTTGGCGGTGGCCAGCAATACCAACAGGCCGCTGGAGGTCGGGGTGATCATGTTGGTCAGGCCGTTGCCCATCAAAAACGCGAACACCGTGGTTTGCGGGCTGACGCCGGAGAGCTGTCCCAGCGGCCCGAAGATCGGCATGGTCACCGCCGCCTGCCCCGAGGTGGACGGGATCAGTACATCCAGGCCCAGTTGTGCGAAGAACATGCCGTAGGCCGAGACCACCGGGCCATGATCGCCCACCAGATTGGCGAGGCTGTTGACGATGGTGTCGAGCACCTGGCCGGTGCTGAGGATGATTTCCACGGCGGTCGCCAGGCCGATCAACACACCGGCGATCAGCACCTTTTTCATGCCGTCGACAAAGGCGCTGGCGGCGGTGCTGGCGCCAAGCCCGGCGATTACGCTGAACGCCACGGTCAGCAGCAGGTAGAACGCCGACAGCTCGTGGTATTTCCACTCCCAGCGGTTAGAGGCGTACACCAGGAAACCAATGCCGGCCCCCAGCACGATCAGGTTCAGCAGATGGCGCAGGGACAGCGGTTTGCGTTCGAAGGTGATCTGCGCGCTGGCATCAAACCCATGCTTGCGGATACTCCACAGTACGAACGCGATGCCCACCAGCAGGAACGTGCAGTAGGCCAGGACGCGCATGCTCAGGCCGCTGAAAATCGGCAGCCCCACCATCGGCTGCGCCACGGACAGCGCTACCGGGTTGGAGATGGAGGCCAGGTAGCCGATCTTCACCGAGATGGCCACGATGGCCAGGCCGATCAGGTTCGACAGCCCCAGGCGGTTGGCCATGGCCACCATCAACGGCACGATCAGGATGAATTCCTTGGCCAGGCCCATGAAGGTGCTGCCGGCGGAAAACACCAGCATCAGGCTGGGCACCAGCACGTAGATATTGCCCCGGGTCAGCCCCAGCAGGCGTTCAAGACCGGCATCAATCACACCGGCCTTGTTCAACACGCCGAACATCCCACCGATGAACAGCACCATAAAAATCAGCGCAGCGCGTTTTTCGATGCCTTGGGGAATGGCCATGAAGCCCTCGACCAACGATACCGGCCGAGCGACCGTATCGCTGGCCTTGCGCGGTTCGAGGGAGAACAGTTGGCCCAGGGAGTCGTGCTTTTCCAGCACCTGATAGGAGCCCGGAACCACCAGGCCGTTCTGGCGCTGGAACTTGCCCGAGTTCACCGCGTAGGTGAAGGCGACAGCCAGCAGCACGATGCTCAGCAGAATGATGGCCGGGTTGATCTGCTTGCGCTGCGCGGGTTTTTCCACCGGCGTTTCAGTGGGCGAGTGGGTACGGACGATCTGCGGTTCGGTCATGCTGGTTGCCCCGGTGTGCGCTGTTATTGTTGTGTCGGGTGACACTTGTGGAGCGGACACTAGGGCAAAGTTTTAACGGCGACAACGTTATGCGCGGGCTGGGTTGGGCTATGCGTTTTGTGCGGCCAGGCGGTGCTTGAGGTGCTCGGCAAACGCCGTCACCACCTTGGACCTGGGTTCATCCGCGCGAAACGCCAGGCCGAATGCATAGGGCAATGCCGGTCGAAACGGGCGGGCCACAATCGGCAAATGCATGAAGTGGCTGGCCAGCAAACCATTGACGATCGACACCCCCAACCCCTCGGCGACAAAGCTGCACGCGGCGCCCACCGAGTGCACTTCCACCCGCACCTGGGGCGTCAGGTTGGCTGCGCGAAACACCTGGTTCAACTCCGCCCGCAGGGCCCGTTGCCGGCCCAGCATTACCAGCGGCACGTCCCGCAAGTGTTGCACTTCGATGCAGGCGTGGCGGGTCAGCGGATGCTCAGCGGGCATCACGCACACGCCTTCGGTTTCCAGCACCGGTTCAATCTCGAAGTCGGGAATCTCGGTAGGCAAGCGCACAAAACCTAGGTCGGCGGAACGGTCGAGCACGGCCCGTTCGATCATGTCGTAGGAACCGGTCAGCAGCTCGACCACGATGTCTTCCCGGCCCTTGAGAAACTCGGCGACGATTCGCGGCAGCAGCTCCTGGGTCATGCTGGTGGGCACCCCGACCTTGATCAGGCTCTTGCGCGAACGGCCCACGCGCATCTCATCTGCCAGGCGCTGGATACGCTGCATGCCGTCCACCAGGCCAGCCACTTCGGCAAGCAGTTCTTCAGCCTCCGGGGTCGCCATCAAACGACCCTTTTTGCGCAGGAACAACGCGAAACCCAATGCCTCTTCCAGCTGGCTCAACAACCGGCTGACCGCGGATTGCGACAGGCCCATGCGGGTCGCCGCACCGATGGTCGAACCGGTGGACATGATCGCCTTGAAGGCTTCGAGCTGCTTGAGATTCACCGTGATTTTCCTGTGGTTTGAGGGCTTTGCGCATAGCCTGATGCGCTTCTCGCATAACGTTGCCGGGCGTTCGAGGAGCCGTTAGTGTCCGCCGCAATGCGACGCGCCGTCCAGCGTGTCGCAGGCAGCAACTGCCCATAAAAAACCACAATACGGCATTCGGGAGACGGTTATGCGTGAGCTTTTCACGAGGGGAGGAGTGGTGTGCACGGGCTTGCTGGCGAGCCTGTCACCGGCACTGATGGCCCAGGGTTTCTGGGAGGATTCCCACGGCAAATTGACCTTGCGCAATTACTATTTCAACGACGGTTACCGCGACGGCGGCGAGGACCGCAAGGAGTGGGCCCAGGGCTTTTTGCTCAACCTGCAATCGGGTTATACCGAAGGCACGGTGGGTTTTGGCCTGGATGCGCTGGGGTTGTCGGGGATCAGGCTCGACTCCAGCCGCGCCCATGCCGGCACCGGCTTATTGCCCGTGCACGACGATGGCCGCGCGGCCAGCGAATTCTCAAGCCTGGGCGTGACCGCGAAGATGCGCATCGGTGAAGCCGTGGTGAAAACCGGCACGCTGCTGCCGAAGATTCCAGTGCTGGTGTACAACGATGGCCGGCTGCTGCCGCAAACATTCCAGGGCACTCAGGTCGAGTACAGCGGCGTCCGTAACCTGTACGTGCACGCCGGGCATCTGGACAAGTTCAAGCTGCGAAACTCTACCGACAGCGTGGATATTTATCCCCAGGGCTACAGCGGCAAAAAGGGCAGCGACTTTGATTTTGCCGGCGCTACCTACGCCTTCACGCCCAAGCTGAGCGGCACCTGGTACTACGGCGAAATGCGTGAATTCTATCGCCAGCAGTTCTTTGGCCTGGTGCATAAACAGCCAGTGGGTGCCGGCAGCCTGACCAGCGACTTGCGTTACTTCATCAGCAACGAAGCGGGCGAGGCACGCAATGGCAAGGTCGACAGCGACATGTTCAGCGGGTTGTTCACCTACCGGCTAGGGCCGCAGGCGCTGGGCGTGGGTTATCAGAAAGTCACCGGCGATACCGCGTTGCCCTACGCCAGCGTGTCGACGGTGTATTCCTTCAGCAACGCCGGCGTCGGCAAATTCATCCAGGCCGGTGAGCAAACCTGGATGCTGCGCTATGACTACGACTTTGCCGCCGTGCTGCCGGGCCTGACCTTCATGACCCGCTACTACAAGGGCCAGAACGGTGACTACAAGGGCCGCGAAGCCCGTGAGTGGGAGTCGGACACCAACCTGCGCTACGTGATCCAGGACAGCACCTTCAAAGGCGTAGGCATCGAGTTGCGCAAGGCCACGTATCGCTCGACCTATGCGAGCGATCGTGACAACTACCGGGTCTACCTCACGTACGACCTGGCGCTGTGGTGACAGGCCCTACTGCTCGACGAAATAGTACGGCTGACGGTTGATCGCCATCTCCTTGACCACCGTCACCGGGACGTTCAGCCGGTCAGTATTGTCCACCAGGGCCACGTTGCCGGGTTTGGCCGCGAGGTAACTCTTGAGTTCCTCCGGCGTCTGCAGAATCGTCAAATAGCCCTGCATGTAGAACACCCCGGCGCCGGCGATTCGCTCGTTGGCCTGATACAGCACCACCTCTTTGCCCTGCGCCTGCATCGCCTGGATCTGGCTGATTATCGGCACAAACGACTGGCGCACATCCGCCTTGGGCGCGAACCAAAAGGCGGCAATCAGGTAGCAGGCCACCACCACGGTGAAGAAGCCACCTACCAGACCCCGTCGGTTTTCATAAACGTGTTCGGCAATGTTGGAAACCTGCCCGCGACTTTTCAGCCAGCCCAGCAACACGCCGCCATACTCGGCGGCCAGCACGGCGGCGGCGGGTGTCAGCGCCATCAGGTACACCGTGCGCTTGCTGGAGGCGAACGTCAGCAGGGTGAACTGCGCCACCAGCCACACGCTGAAAAATAGCCGGTAGCGGTTGCGCACCAGGCTTTTGCGGAAATGCCACAGCCCCAGGTACACCAGGATGTTCCACGGCAAAAACGCTTCGGGCAACTTGACGATGTAGTAATAGAACGGCTCGTAGTGACCGGCTTCGACAAACGAGCCGCTGAAACGCCCGACGCTGTTGGTCAGCAGCACTTCACGTACCCCCTGCAACCCGTCGCGCTGGTAGAGGAAACCCAGCCAGATCATCAGCGGTACCAGGGCCAGCAGCGTGAACAGCCCGGGCTTGACCCAATCGCCGAGCTTGAAGCGTTTATCCATCAGGCTGGTACTGGCCAGATAGACGAAGATCACCACGCCAGGCATGGCCAGGCCCAGAACCCCTTTGCTCAAGGTGGCGATCACCATCCCGAGGGTGAACAGCAACCAGGTGCCCAGGTTGGAACTGTCGCGCTCCGATGCTGGGCGGTTGGCCTGATAGAACGCCAGCAGCGCCATGGTAACCCCGAGGGTGAGCAGCGAATCCTCACCCACGCCGCGCACGTTGCTCCAGTAACTGGCCATGGTCGCCAGCATCAGGCCCGCGACAAACGCCAGCGCCTTGGGCCGGCCAAACTTGCGCAGCATCCCGTACAGCAGCATCACGCTGAACAGCCCGGCAAATGCGGACGCCAGACGCACTGCCCAAGTGGTACCGCCAAACAGCCGGATCGCACCGGCGTCGAGCCACAGGCTCAGCGGCGGTTTCTCCAGGAAGGGTTCACGGAACAGTCGCGGCACCACCCAATCGTTATCCAGGTGCATGGCCATGGCGATCCCGGCCACACGGGCCTCGGTCGAGCCTTGCAACTCGTGATTGCCAAGGGAGAAGAAGAACAACAGCGCAGCGAGCAGGAGCAGCAGAGGAGCGGAACGCGTCATGGATTCTGGCTACCGGGGCAGGGGGCCGTTCGGGGGAACGGTCCGGGCGATCAGCGAGTATACGAGGGCGATTCTTAATAATTCGTGAATGAATGTGAGGTTTTTGTGGGGTCAGGGTTGTTTCAGCAGTGGCCATTGGGTTAGCCAGCGTTTGGAGGTGATGCGTTGTTGGTAGATGGCGTGTTTTTCCTGGGTGAAGCGGGGCGTGGGTTTGAGTTGGAGATTGAACAGGTCCTCCAGGCCGAGAGGGGCTGAAACTTCGCATACGTCCACTGCGGTTCTTCTGACGGCTACTGCGGTGGCGGTTTCGGGCCAGAAGCGCATGGCGTCGCTGGCGTTGCGGTAAGGCGCGTCGCCGTTTCGCAGGTGCATGCGGGCCTGGTTTTTGACGGACCAGTCGATGGAGGGTTCGGCTGCGTGTAAGAGGGCTTCGAGGCGGCGGTCTTCGTCGGGGCGGGTGCAGGTGGCGTCGAACCACAGTACGTCGACGTCACCGGTCAGTGGAGACAGTGGGCGACCGTGCAGGTGATCCCATACCGCGTTGCGTACGAAGCCGGCGCCGATCCAGCAGTCGGGGAGGGCGAGGGAGCGGACGACGGCCAGTAGGTGCCAGCGTAAAGGATCGCTGCTGATCAGTGTCTGAACCGTCGTGCGATGCTCACGCATTCAAGGTGTCTTCAGACTGGCAAGTGCGGCCTTGCCCTTGGCTGACAAAACAGGCTCCAACTGCTCCCAGGTGAAGCTCAGGTCATTGTCGCAACCGTCGCCATTGGCCGGTGTCGACAGCTTCATGCCTTGAGTGTCGAAGCTCAGGTCGAAGCTCGAGTAACTGGTGATTGCCGGGCAACCTTCATCGGTGGTGGTTTGCTTCTCCAGCCAGGCGCTGAATGTGGCGGGCAGTTTCAGATGGCCGGAGTAAGCGTCATACCATTCCTGGTGCCCGCCGAGCCAAGTCCATGGGTCAACGCTTTCGCCGGTTTGCAGGTTCCAGGAATGCAGCCCCCAACTGATACCCCTGGCGCCCGTGCCGGCGGCCCATCGGTAAAACCTGACAGTGATCCACTGGGATGACCAGTACGTGGGTTCGACGCTGATTTCGCTGGTATAGGCCGCACCGTTGCGTCCAAGGTATTCCCGTCGTTCGCTGAAGTAGTCGGCTTGACCATCAGCGCTGATGGCCAGGCTCGCCAATTGCCGGTTGATCTTCTGAATTGCCGGGCTGTCGCCCTCAAGCTTGAGCGTGACCTGGGCGCCTTGGGTCTTTAGCTGGTAGCTGTGCCCGGCGAAGGATTGCTTCTGCGTCTTGACCGGCAGGGGCGAGGTTTCCATGGGCGTGTTGTACGCATCGCTGGCGCAACCTTCGGGCGGCGTTGCCATGCGCTGCAATGCCAGGGGTAGTGGATTGCTGCCCTTGGTTTTGCGCCAGGTGCCTTTCAGGGAATCGCCCTGTGGCGCCTCCAATTGCCAGACGCCGCTGTTGCCTTCTTCGGCCCAGGGAGCATCGGGTGTTTCCTGGGTAAGTTGAATTGGTGTCAAGAAGCGCTGGTAGTAGTAACTACCGCCTGTATTGGGCGAGGTGTTGAAGCATGCGGTGATCGGCGTCTTGCCGAGTGTGCCCTGCCAGACGCCTGCGAGGTCGGCGTTGGCGAGGGTGGAGAGCGTGGCGAGGGCCAGAAATAGAGAGGGCTTGAGCATGGATATCGGACTTCCGGTTGTCTGATAGAAGGGAGCCAAGTTGAAAAGTTGCGCTCAAAATATCACGGCGCCTTCTATTACGACTCCCTGACCTTGTCGGTTTTACCCATTCTCGCGGGATGGCAAATCCTGATTGCTTATCCAGCTCCGCGTCGTAGACGTAAACGCCACTGCCACTATTGAGCGCGTTCAGCGAGGCGAGGGTTTCGCAGGCTTGTACCCACCCGTGCAGGCAGGGCGCGACGCTGAATTTTCCACATGCTCGGATGCCTCTTGGTGTGGCGTTTTTTGAGGGTTATACGACCTTTACGCCATCAGGGTCTGTTTCCATAATTTGCCCAGGAAATCAAGCGCGCGCCATGCGCACAAACGTGTTTGTGCAATGAGCGAGGGCCTGATCAATCACGAAGCAAAGAGAGGCACAGAAGATGAGGCTTAAGAACAAGACAGCTTTGATCACCGGCGGTACCAGTGGCATTGGCCTCGCGACCGCGAAGCTCTTCATTGGAGAAGGCGCCCGGGTAGCCGTTACGGGGCGCGATGATGCCGTATTTGAGCAAGTGAAAGCCGAGCTTGGTGAGAATGCGCTCGTTCTCAAGGGCGACGTACGTTCGATCAAGGACATGCGCAGGATTGCCGCCGAGATCAAGGAAACGTTCGGTGGCCTGGATGTCGTGTTTGCCAATGCGGGCCGAGCGTTCCCATCAGCAATCAACGATATCGACGAAGCACTCTACGACGAGATCATGGACATTAACGTCAAGGGCGTGGTGTTCACACTTCAGGCGGTGCTGCCGGACTTGCGGGAGGGCGCCTCATTTATTCTGAATACATCGTTTGTTGCACAGACGGGCAAGCACAACATTTCCCTGACTGCTGCTGCCAAGGCCGCCGTGCGGTCTCTCGCCCGGAGTTGGTCATTCGAATTCCTGGACCGGAAGATCCGCTTCAACGCAATCGCACCGGGCGGGATAAACACACCGCTGCTCGGTAAATGGGGAATGTCAGAGCACGATCTTCAGCACTTCAAGAATGAGTTCGCGAAATTCGTCCCGGTAGGCCACATGGGTAAGGCCGAGGACATTGCCTACGCGGCGCTCTATCTCGCCAGCGACGAATCCTGCTACGTCGTCGGCACTGAATTGGTCGTCGATGGCGGTGCCTCGCAACTGTGAGACCTTGGTTTCCTGCTCGGGGGGCCTAGACGTATTTTCGGCTAGTCCGCTCTCAATCACACCCAGCCACGCTTTTCGTCGTGGTGGTTCTTCAGTCCAGCCCAACTTCATCTGCGACCGCGGGAAGGGCTGGCGCAAGGAGAAATATCTTGACCGACAATAATGAAAACAACACAACTGGCAAGCGGCCTATCAATGTGGGCAGTTCCCGACGCGATGTTCTCAAGTTCGGAAGTATTGCAACGCTCGGCTCGATCCTGGGGGGCGGTGCCTTGCTCGGCAATGCCACGTCCGCTTTTGCCCAGGCTGACAGCAAGGGGCTACTTGCCCCAGATGAGCCTTTCAATATTTTGATCGTAAATTATGACGGCGGTACGCTTCTCGATTTCGCTGGCCCTAGCGAGATTTTTCACCGGCTGCCCAATACAAATGTTCGCTATGCAAGCCTCAATGGGGGCAACGTGACCCTCGAATTTGGGGTCGTGTACGGCAACACCGAACGACTGGCTGATATCAAGCAGACAGACTTAATCCTGGTTCCCGGCGGGTCTGATTTATCGGCGCCGATGCAACCGGAGTACCTGGCGCAGATCCGGCGGCTGGCTGAAGGGGCCAAGCACATTACGTCGGTTTGCAATGGATCGCTCGTACTGGCCGCCGCCGGCGTTCTCAACGGTAAGCGAAGCGCTTGCCACTGGGCCTTCGTCAACAAACTGGCTGAATATGGCGCGATCGGCGTTCCGGATCGTTTCGTAGAGGACGACAACGGCCGGTTCATGAGCGGCGGTGGCGTAACGGCAGGCATCGACTTCGCCATTCGCGTTGCCGCGAAAATGCGCGGGAACCTGGACGCCGAATTCACGCAACTGGCGATTGAATACGATCCTGATCCGCCGTTCCACTCCGGTCACCCCAGAGACGCTCGGCCGGAAGTCATCGCGATGGTCGACAAAATATTGCCTAACGCATCCAAGGGGCTCGCACGAATTCCGGGCGTTCGCTGAAACAAGTGGCAGGCATCATTATGGCCGCATCCCTTACTCCTAATGATGCCCGATTGACACGCGCCCGATCTGTTCAATCCGGCGCAGCACTCATTAACTCAAGTCAAAATGGGAAATCATTAGATGAAGTTTCATATTATTGCCGCTGCTCTCACAGCCTGCGTCTCGCTGTTTACCTTTTCTGTAGAGGTATCTGCAGATGACCAGCAGCGCCCGCCTGAGGCGGCCATCAAAGCCGAGAATGCACGATTTGCGCAAGCTTACGGACAAGGTGATTATGCGGCGATCGGCCGTCTTTATACGAAGGATGGCGCACTCTTGCCACCTGGAGGCGGCAAAATCACTGGAGCCGCGGCAATCACGGAATACTTCAGCAAACAACATGTTGGGGCCAGGTCCGACACCGTGTCTTTCGCCAATTACGAGTTTTACGGTGACGGTCAGACCGTTACCGAAGTATCGGATGCCGAGATCCGTGATGCCGATGGAACGCTCAAGTACAGCGGGAAACAGACGCTGATCTTCCTGAAACAGGATGGCGTTTGGAAGTTGCATCGCGACATGTGGAACGATCACGCCCTTTAAGGTGAAGTGATGGCGATTCCCGGGTGAAACTCTTCGGTCTGCCGAAGCCTTGATGGGCCATCGAACCATCAACTGCTACCGCTGAGCCTGCTCTCACGTCGAATGGATTGCGGTGGATGCCCGTAGATTTTGACGAAGGCTCTGCGCATGCGTTCTGGATCGGTGAACCCTATGGCCAGCGCAATCTGCTCGATTGGTTCACTCCCGTCTTGCAGACGCAAACGCGCCGCCTCAACTCGCAAGCGCTCGACCGCTTTGGCCGGCGTTTCACCCGTTTCTCGGCGGAATGCTCGTCCGAACTGTCGCAGGCTCAATCTCGCGGCGTCGGCAAGTCGCTCGACAGGCAGCGACTCTGCCAGGTGTTCTCTGGCAAAGTTCAGGGCGATGCGGATGCGATCCGACTCTGGCTCCATTTGTGACATCGCGGAGAATTGGGACTGGCCTCCCGGCCGACGATAGGGAACGACCAGGAGCCTGGAGACATTGCGCGCAGTTTCCGCGCCCATATCCCGTTCAATCATGGCCAACGTCAAGTCGATTCCGGAGGCGATGCCCGCCGATGTCCAGATGCTTCCATCCGCGATATAAATGCTATCGCCCTCAACCCTGATATTGGGGAAGCGCATCTGCAATTGTGCGGTGTAGCTCCAGTGCGTTGTTGCTCTCAGACCGTCCAGCAGGCCGGTTTCCGCCAGCAAAAACGCCCCTGTACACACACTTGCCACGCGCGAGGCTTTGGAGGCCAATTGCTTGGCAACCGCGATGTTCTCCGGTGTCTGCATCGGCTCGATATCTCCGCCTACAAACACCACGGTATCAAACTTGCGGTTGCCGACCGGCCTTGTTTCGATCGGCAGGCCTGCATTGCCAACAATCAGCCCACCGGATGTCGAGATGACACGAAGATCATAAGGGGTATGGCCGGCAGCGGTGCTCACCTGATTAAAAGCAGAAAGTGGCCCTGCAAGATCCAGAGCATCGTGACCATGGCAAACGAAGAATCCAACGCGATGCATGTTGAGCGACCTCAAATATTCAGAAGGCTTTTTTTATAGATAACCCTCGAGTTACGCCATGGCAACTCATTTTTCGAGGCGCGTCGATGCTGAAACGAAATTGGCCGGAAGTAAGGGAAATATGTCGTTTGCGCCTTCGGGCGTCAGACGTACAGTCGACGGTCTGAGGTCAGCATGTCTGACGCTTAAGGGCTATCTCCAAAACAGCCGATTTGTAGGATTAAGAGGCACGTGACATGGGCATTTTTGACTGGAAACACTGGATCGTCATTCTGGTGGTGGTCGTATTGGTTTTCGGCACCAAGAAACTCAAGACCCTGGGTACCGATGTCGGTGAGTCGATCAAGGGGTTTCGCAAAGCCATGAGTGATGAAGAAAAAACTGGCGGACAACCTCCAGTCCAGCCGCTGTATCAGCCGCAGACCCTCGACGCCACAGCACCACGATTCGAAGAGCCCATCCGCAAAGAATAGGTCGTGACGCATGTTTGGTATCAGTTTCTCTGAACTGTTGCTGGTTGCTCTCGTTGCCCTGCTGGTATTGGGCCCCGAGCGACTGCCGGGTGCCGCGCGTACTGCCGGGCTTTGGGTTGGGCGTTTGAAACGCAGCTTCAACATCATCAAACAGGACGTCGAGCGTGAACTCGGCGCTGACGAAATTCGCCGCCAATTGCGTCACGAGCATATCCCCGCGCAGGAAGAGCACACGCCGCTGGTTGAGTTCGAGCCAGTGCAGCCTGCTCTTCCGGCTGAGCCAGTCTCGATGAACGCGCATTGCACCAATGAGCCGACATCATGACCACGAGTCCCATGAGCGAAATCCCGGAAAACGACCAGCCAATGTCGTTGGTCTCACACCTCACCGAACTGCGATCGCGTTTGCTGCGTTGTGTGCTGGCGATCTTCGTGATCTTCTGCGGACTGTTCTACTTCACGCAGAGGATCTACACATTCGTCTCGGCGCCGTTGCGCAAATTCTTGCCTGAAGGTGCGACGATGATTGCCACCGATGTGGCGTCGCCATTTATTACACCGTTCAAGCTGACCATTATGGTCGCGTTGTGCCTGGCTATGCCGGTGATCCTTTATCAGATCTGGGGTTTCATCGCGCCAGGTTTGTACACGCGCGAAAAGCGCGTCGCGGTACCGCTGCTGATTTCCAGCATTGCCCTGTTCTACGCAGGCATGGCGTTCGCCTACTTCCTTGTGTTCCCGTTGATTTTCCACTTCTTCGCCAGCGTCACCCCGCAAGGGGTGTCGATGATGACCGACATTGCCAGTTACCTGGATTTCGTCATGACGTTGTTTCTCGCTTTTGGCGTCGCGTTCGAGATTCCCGTTGCCGTGGTGCTGCTGGTGTGGATCGGCATCGTAGACGTCAAATACATGAAGAAGATTCGTCCGTACGTGGTCATAGGCTGCTTTGTGGTTGGCATGATTCTTACGCCGCCGGATATTTTTTCGCAGACGCTGCTTGCTGTGCCGATGTGGCTGCTGTTCGAAGTCGGTGTGCTATGCAGCTCGATGGTGACCCCCCGTGGTGAGCACGAAGACGACTTGGAACAATCGCCAGTGGCCCGGTTGTGAGTTCGTTGTCGGCATCTGCTGGTTACTGAATTTCAGGCACCAAAAAAGACGTCCGTGGACGTCTTTTTTCGTTGAAGTGGTGGGCCGGGGTAAGTTGAAACGGTGCTATATCCAATTGATTTCTATCGTAAATCCTATTTTCAAATGTTTGTAGGAATACTGTTTGGAATACCAACTATCAAAAAACGCGCCCTAGAAGCATTTTTCAATGCTTGCAAATGACATTGAAAAAGCGGTTGCCCAGTGTGATGCGGAGTTTTGGAATGTAGAGGTAATGCCTTCGGACCTAGCACAGGTTATGGCGAGCAGCGGTATCGCTTGCGCGCTATCGTTTTGCTACTATCGAGCAGGCATGTCCGGTAGCCCTGATGCCTCAACGATCTGCTAGGAAATAGAATTCAATGCAAGGAAAGCATGGTGAGCGATAGCCCTGACGCTACTCTAATTGGTCTCGCCTTAGAGAAGCTACTGAACGACTCAGACCTTGATAAGGTTATCGGCTGCCTAACTGAGACACCAGAAGAGAAGGAACAGCATCCGTCCCTGAGGCTTCTTCATCTGAGATTTAACGAAGATATTCCAGATATTGACGGACTTGCCGACCATCTATCGAGCGCTTCGATGGACTATGTCTTGAGTCGAAGGAGGCGTGATGCTTTCTACTTAGAGTTGAGTAAGGCAAAGAACTCAAGTCTTAGAGCTGTGCCAAAAATGATGAGAGCTGTTAAGGACGCTTTCATTGAATTCCGTTCCGCTTATCCTGAACGAGCAAGTGAAGTTGGGGAAGTTCTTGCTTACAGTGTTGCTCTTCATCATCTCGGTGCTGCACAGCTCGTTTCAAAAATGTCCCTAAAAACTTCCCATAATATGCCGGTACATGGATTGGATGGAATTCATGCGCGATTTGAAGGAGGAGTTTTAACGGTTTTTTTTCTAGAGTCGAAAGTGACTTCTACGGCGAGCTCTGGTGGAAGGGACTACGCAAAATCTTTGGCAGGCTTTGGTTCTAATAAGAAGCAGTACTTGAGAGAGTACGCACTGATAGGCGATGTGGGTAATCTGGATGTATTGAAAGGTGAGGAGCGAGAGCAATTGCTTGAGTTTCTGAACCCATACTCAACAAAAGACTTTCCAAAAAGAGAACGCTCCATCGGAGTTATTTGTTACTCGGAAAATAAACTGTTCGCAAACACCATACCCGTAGATGATGGCGATCCTCGAAAGCATGAAGAACATTTTGCAAGCTTATACTCCGCTGATCGATATAGGCATCAGAAAAATCTCTCGAATCAGCTAGAAAAACATGGAGTAACTGCTGCAAAATGTGTGGTCTATCTCGTCGCAGTTCCTGATGTCGCCGTGCTACGTGAAGAGTTTTACAGAGCAATAGGAATTGAAGGAACAAATAGTGACTGTAAAAAATTAATAGACGACGAAGATATGGAGTTCGAAGATGAGTAGCTTTGCCACCGAACTCTCAAAGCGTCTACTCAAAGCGAAAGACTTTACCGACGCGCTGATTAATTTGCAGACTTTCGGTGCTGGGACGACCTTGCCAGAAGATATTTATTTATGCACGTCTAGGCCGGATGCAGCTCAACTCGACAAGCTTCTCTACTGCGCTTCTGTACTCGCCCATTCTCAGGACAGTGCGCATGTCTCTATTGCGCAAAATATTGCTTTGAACTCGGCACTTATCGCGTCGACACCTGAGGTTTTAGAAAGAACAGCAATAATTCTCACTGAGCTCGGAAATCTTCCTAGCGCTGCCTACACAGAGCTAAAGCTTAATGCGAAAAGAAGCAGTCTGACCAGCATTCTACAACGTAACCTCATTCGTGAACTTAATAGCGTTACGGTGGGTACTCATACGGTTGCACTCACTGATTATCAAAAGCAAATATGGAACTCGCTTGGAGATGGCGATGACCTCGCAATCTCCGCACCAACCTCCGCAGGAAAGTCATTTTTGGTAATTGAGCACCTATCAAGGCGTGCTATTGAAGACGACGAATTCATGTGTGTGTATATAGCACCAACCCGAGCCCTTCTCTCAGAGGTTCTTAACAAACTTAAGAAGCGGCTAGAGGATAATCAAGAAATACGAATCTCCGAAATCCCAACCTTTATGGACTCGAAGAAACAAATATTTGTTTTGACCCAAGAGCGATTTCAGATTCTCTTGGCTGGCACCAGTGCCTCATTCGATCTGATCGTGGTAGATGAAGCGCAGAATCTTTCCGACGGATCGCGAGGAATTATACTTCAAGATTGTATTGAGCAGGCATTTCATCGAGAGAAGGCGCCACATATAGTACTGCTAGCGCCAGGGGCCGAAGGTTTTAAGGAGGCGACTGAAAGTTTTGCCATTCCGAATGTTCGAGAGGCAAGTACTACCGTGTCGCCCGTACTTCAGAATAGGATCATAGTATCTAAAGTTCTTGGCGAGACGACGCTTGATTTTAAGCTCATTGATAGTGGTCTTGCTCATCCTATAGGTAACATTAACTTCACGCCTTCAGTTAACAGTTCCATCTCCTTATTAGCCGCTGTCGCTATCAAGCTAGGGCAGTCTGGAAGTTCGCTGATTTACGCTAAAACTCCAAGCGAAGCCGCGACGTTAGCGGCGATAATCTCACAAGCGAGTCAAGTGAAGAAAAAACATCAATCTAAATCAAATTTAGATCTTGTCGAATTTATCGAGGATCATATACATCCTGACTACCAACTTATCGAAATGGTTAAGAATGGAGTGGCTTTTCACTATGGACAGATGCCTGCTCTTTTAAGGGAGGCAATTGAGATAGCATTCAAAAAAGGTACAATTGATTTTTTGGTATGCACCACCACTCTATTTCAAGGCATAAATCTTCCGGCGCGTAACGTTTTTATCAATACCCCAAAACGAGGGCGTGGCGGTAAAACCTCTCTTGAACCGGCCCTCCTTTGGAATTTTGCAGGTAGGGCTGGAAGAATGTGCGACGATATTGTCGGAAATGTCTTCTTGGTGGATTATGATAATTGGGATGAAAGACCTCTTGATGAAAAAACTCCGTTTCAAATAGAGCCCGCTTTAGGGAAGACAATCAACAACGAAACTAAACTAGTAATATCTGCTTTAAATCAAGAGTTAGGTAAGGTCGATCCAAGGGATGAAAAGATAAGGCAGGTTATAGCATGTGCTGGTCTTTTGGTTTCAAAAGCAAGACATGGGAGTTTGGACGATTTTATTCTCAGGACTGCTCCGGAACTAAGTTATTTTGATAGCAAAAATATGTGTGAGTCTGCAGAAAAAGCGTCTATTGCAATCTCTATTCCTGATGCTGTTTTGAATTTGAGTTGGACGTTAGATATCTTTGCTCTAGATGGCTTGCTACTATATTTTGAGGAGCAAATTAGGCTTGGTAAAGAAGGAAAGCTCATTCCGCTGAGCCCAGCGGAGCTTGGTGATAAATCATTTAAGCACTATATGTATATCTTTAACTTAATGTACAAGCTAATAAAAGGCTGGAAGGGTAACCTTGGGAATTACGTAGCGCCCATCGCTGTTAGATGGATGGAAGGATTGCCATACCCCGTTATTATAAGTTATGAAGTTTCTAATGCGCAAAGAGCGTTGGATGAGGAGTTAAAGAATAAAGAGGCTATGCGGAGAACTGGAGCCAGAATCAGGGCTAGTTCGAAGACGGAAATTAATAAGAATCAAGTCATCAACAAAACGTTTGATACTATAGAGTCACTGATAAGATTTCAGCTCGTACAAATGGGTAAGGCGTATGTCGATTTGTTACGACACGCATTTCACAAGGCCGGATCCCCTGAAAAGGCTCTGCGGATTTTTGATTTTTCCATGGCGCTGGAGCTAGGAATAAGCTCTGTTACCGGGCAGGCTTTGTTGGAATTGGGCTTGTCTCGTATTGCTGCGGCGGAGATCCAAAAGCTTCTGGTTGAGGAATCCAACGATGTAAAAAGTCTTAAAGAAGTGCTTCAGTCTTTCGAGTGGGACCTCTTTAAGCTGAGCCCAATAATCATATCCGAACTGGAGCGTTTGGGGCTCAAAACTGGGGCGGTTGACTCTGACGCAATTGCATAGCCAGTCAGCATGGTTGACTGTGAATTTGTCGATTGGTTGTGTGGGTTCGTAATAGAAGTCACAGTGGTAAGGGAGCTTTAGTTTATATGAATGGCACGGAAAGTCATTTCGCCGCTCTGCAGTGTGGTGAACTAAATTTATAACAGGCACTAAGTAGTGAGTATGCCAAAATCATCTTGAGATGGCTGGGTTTCGTTAGCTAATGACAGGTCTGCTGTTATTTGGTTGCCGGAATTTTTTGGTTAGTGTGTGGGCTCATCATTAATGTTTAACCAAGGGTGGCGCCTATTCTATAATCTTTGGCTCATGATATTGTAGGTTTGGATGTGAGCCAAAATCCCTTGCTCTCGTTCAAGTTTGTCTGCTTCCTCTTTTAATTCTGAAGACCTGAACTCTCCAGAGGATACTTGGAATCCGTGTGAATTTCGGTCTGATGCGGTATTTGGAAGGCAAATACCAAAAATGTATTTGGCGTAGGGAAATTTATAAAGTGCTACAGTTATATGATCTCTCAAGTGTATGCAAAGGAACTCTTCAAGTTGTTCATCTGTAACGCTCTTAGGTATAATTGGATAAACTAACCATAGATATAGTAATCCAGGTTTGTCTTTTGATTCGGATATGCTGCACCAAAATGTTGACGGATCTTCACTGATAATATCTTGCAAGGTTGCGCTAATAGTTTGACGGCTTAAGCGGGATTCGGAAGCCATTATTCTGAAATATTTTTCATGGTGTGAGAACGGCTTGTCTTGCCCTACGATTAATGAGCCGGAGTTAAATTCAGTTGCTATGTGGTTGATTAAGTTGTCAATTGTATAGGAGGGTGCTCTTATTCTATTACGCTCTGCTCTTATTTCACTTTCCATGTACATATTCCACAGTCCCGCTGGTATCACTTTTACACCTTGCAGGGTATGAAAGGTCTCACTAGGTATATGGAAATCTCCATTTCCTGGTTGACTACACACATAAGCAGCGACTAGATTTTCTTCGCCACAAATCAAGAACCGGTCGGGCTCGCTCAGTGCCTCCTGCTTTCTCCGAAGGTAATCTATCAAGTCTCTAGTAGTGTCAAAGCAATCGAAAATTGCCTCAAGTGAGGTTTTACTAAATATATGAATAAATTCGGGGTATTTGGTGCCCACAGTCATAAAAGTACTGTCAACATCACATTGCGTGTCTATACGTAATCCTGGGTGCCCTAGAGACTCAAGGCAAATGTTCTCAGCACCATTAGCCACGGCTATGAGGTGTACGCGCATCTTTTCAGGGCTAGGAATTATTAGTGGAAATGGTGATGAGGCATGAACGTCACAGAAAATGTTTTGAGGGAATTTTGTTATTTGACTAAGGGCGCCGCGTAGCTGACGAATACTTCCAGTTATGGCTTTTTTATACCAGCGCTTCCAAGCTACGTCCGAACTGGCTTTTTCATCAAACCGAATTAATTTGTCCGATATTATGATCACATCGTCACCAAACACTACCAGGGCATCGCATAGCTCTTTTCCTTTGGCATAATGAGGATTTTGATAGCTCCACATTGACAAAAAAGTTTTGCGTGTCAGTTCACCTAGCCTTTCTTCTGATTCGTTAAAACTCATCCGTATGCTGTCCTGGAAAGTGTGTGTTGGGCTGAAGTATAGAATATCGAGCCATTATTCTGGCTAGATATCGCGTCGTCAAAGCTCTCTCTATAACGGCTACATAGTTTCTAGATCAGGACCATCAGCTAACCTCACATCGAATGTATAGCGATGTTTTGCCTATCCGTCTCAGGATCAGCGATGCAGTGAGACGGTAGTAATACTTGGTAGGCACGGAGCTATCCTTGAGATGATGATGCAGAAACCAGTGCACATGTTTGAGCTGCCAATTCCAAGGATTGTCGCGGTGCCACCTTTGTTGAATGGCCGCCTGCATAATTCGGGCTTGCCGTAGGTGTCGATGTTGTGTGGCTGTCGATCCGGTCAGCGCTCCGCTTAAAAACAGCGCCATATCGCATGGTTTAGTCATGCCCGACCTCCTATGTAAGCCGAAACCACATCGAGCCGGTTATGTCCGAGCTCAACGCTGATCCGTTGTCGAGCCCGTCGATCGAGGTCGCGGTCCAGGCGATAACAGTGACCACCATTGACCGGAGCTGAGTGGCCCGTGAGTTGCTCGTAACGCTCGCAGGCATAGGCTGCTCGCAACTCATGAAACCCCCTCAGCCCCTGCTTCTGTAGTAAATCACGGGCGGGCCGCACCGTCTGTAGCAGGAAATTCGCGTAGCTTTCGCCTTGGAGCAATAAGTTGCGGCTACCGGTCGTTGAGGCTTGACAGGCCATCTGCAACGCCGCCTTCACTTCTTTATCAGCCATAACCCATCGCGGCGCCGCAGCTCCGGACCGGCCGCCTTTGGTACCGTCCTGAATATTGATGCGACCGAATCGCTTCGCTTCACTTTGTAAGCGTGGCAGATCCGCCAGGATAGCTTCACGAAGGCGCATACCGGTTGCACGAGCCAAACATACAATCGCGGCAACCCGGTCGTTTTGCTGCTGGCGAAGCGCTTTAATCACTCTACTCAGTTGTTGGTGGTCTTGGCCATCCGGTGCTCGGGTGCGTACGCTTGATCGCTGCATACCGAGTGCCTTGCTCGGGCTGGCGATTTTCACGTACTGATCACCGCGTAGCGCGGCGAGAGTACGGTTGACGCTGCTCAGGCGGTTCTGCGCGGTGGCGATGCAGATTTCACCCTGTTGGATTTGTTGGCACAGGTGTGCGGCGTATCTGTTCAAGGTACTGCGGTCTATCTGGCGGGAATCGTTATAACCGGGACCTTCCGCAGACCGGCACCATTTCACAAAGGCTTGCCAACGATCACTGTGTGCTTTGACCGTAGCGAAGTGTCCGCCGGCAAACATATCTTTCAGCGCTTGTGGGCCGGCATAGCTGAGCTGTCGGCCGTAGCCAAAGTTGCGCCCGTCACGCCGGCCGACCAATGCCATTTGCTTCACCGTTTTCATTGTCTTGCAGAAAGCTCAGTACGGCTTTCCAGTGGGTGCTGATCTTGTCCACTTGTAGCCAATGTGTGGGTTGAATCAGCAGGGCATTTTGCTGGTGCCGCAGCACTGCTCCCTCTTCGCGCAGTTGGTGGATCAGCAGGCCTATATCTGTAGGACCCAAGGCGGGTGTGGCGACAGCGGCGACACTGGCGACAACCGTTGTAGTTGCTGGTCCGAAGCATGGCGACACGGCGGCGACAGAAGTGGCGACACACCGCAATGCAGGTCGTGTTTGATGCTGAGCCTGGTAACGGCGCACCGCGTCATTGAGGCGGAACATGGCGCACCTCGAAGGTCTTTCCGTCATGAGAGTCCAGCCAGCTATGTGAGATCAATTCGACCAGCAGCGTAACGGTGCGATGACTGCTTTTGCGGGCAAAGCGAGGGCCATTACGATTAAGGTCGCGGACGGTAAATTGGCTCCAGCCTTTTTGCGTCAGCCAGCGCAGCAGGCGATCCGCTTCCTCACGCAACGTGTTGATAGGCTCTTGTTCTGTCAGGCGCTGAATCTCTGCCAGGTAGTAATCCATCAGCGTCGAGGCGCGCTGTATATGGGCTTCGCTCACCACATTCGCGTCTTCAATCACCGCCAAGACCCCGGCGATACGCAGCACGTTGGCTGCTGCTTTCCCCGCGACGGATTGAATGCCGGCCAGCTCGCCAAACTCACCAGATTGGCACTCGATGGTGTCATGAATATCAATCCAGGCAGTGCGAGCGCTGGGTGTCAATTCCAGTCTGCCAGGCTTAAGTGAACCATCCTTGTACAGCGACAGCGGCTTATCCAGCAAGGCGGTGATGCACGCTTGGTAGCGCTGAATCTTGGCATCTCGCGTAAGGTCGACGGCCTTGTACAAACGCTGCCCCACCAGGCGTTTAGGCCAACTGATCAAGCAACGCCCAAGGATGCCTTGGCCATTGATCATCCTGTCTGTGAGTAGCTGATTAGCCAGGTAAGGTTGCAGCATCAGATGTAGACTGAGGCGACGATCATAGGCGCGCAGGCTTTCCCCTGGCATGGAGCGCGCTCGGTCTATCGGGCTGCCATCCCAGAGCGCTGACAGGGTGGTTATGGCCTTGAGTTGGTTCTCTTTGCTCATCGTGCTGCTGCCCAAAAACTGGCCGCCCTCATCGTTGAATAACCCCATGCTGGGCAAGCCCTGGCATAGGTTTTTGATCAGCGCCTCAATGGTGGGCTCGGCGATGATCAACCTAGGCGGCACGGGGTCGGATAACTCACGAGCGTCGTGCTTTCCTCGAATGGCGGCGCGATTGGCTTTCAGTTGCTCCAAGTACAGCATCCACTGCCGTCGCTCCCACTCACGCGCAGCCGCCAGCGCCAGATGATCCACTGCGCTTTTCCGATCACCCGACGATGCCACCGTCAGCATGTACAGGGACAACGGATAAACACGGCCATCGAGATGCACATTGGCGTGCGACTGGGTCACCAGGGCGGCAGTGGCCAACACCGATTGCGCAGCCATGGCGCAGGGCACGCCGATGACTTCGGCCATACGTTCGACGGCTGGTCCCAATATTTGTCCCAACGCTTCGACCGGATACGCCAGCGGCTCGGGCCGGTATTCCAGCAGCGGCCGTGGCAGGTCGAACACTTCGCACAATTGCATCGTCATTCTCCTGGTGCTTCGAATTTCCCCCTCACTCTCCCCGCCACGGTTGTTGAGTGTTATCAGGGATCAAGGCCCCTGCAGCCTGTGAGGGTTGTCCATTTACGCGGGACGGGCGGCTCTTTACGACCGGGAGCTTGGGCATCTCATGATCTGGCCTCCTGAGCACCGATAGCGGTGGGCGGGTGGAGGCTGCGTTGGCTGACGAGACCAGCGCCGCGAGATCCTGAGTCGGGTGAAGGCAGTGATGCGATGACTGGGGCATGCCTGACTGTCAGTCAGGTGCAGTCCATTTCATGGGCTGCGGCACCGTCATCGGCATCGCTGTTGCTGGTGACTTTTCGGTGCTTGTCACGCCGATTGTCACGTGGGGGAAAGCCGCAAAGGTCCGTGCGAGCAGGGCTGCAGCAGTGTGAGATGCGCCCGTCTCTTTAGGGGGCAAAGAGACGGGCAAAAGGTTGGCGCAAGATATAGCCAAGCGGATAAGTTGCTGCAGAGCAGCCAGGAGGGGGCAAGAGTTGCCGCAGTGAGCATTCTGGAAGAAGTGGCATCCATCACATCGCTGTGACTGTGCGAGCCGCCGGACGCTAATCGCACTTGGGGTGAACCACCACGATGTGGCGTAGCCTCAAAGGTTCTGGCTACCTGGGTGCTGTCGAGGACAGCGCTGGTACGGTTCTGGTTTAGCGCTCGTTCTGCTCGCGGTCAACCGTATTTTGGGGGCGGCTGTTGCGCCAATCGGTAACGGTGGAAGACCTTGGAAGCCGGTGGTTTTCCATGGCCGGGTGGTCGTTCGTCGGTTTTTAATGTGAGCCTGCGTAATTGCATGGACTTGACCATTTGCATTGTCACTGACCAGTCGAATTGCATTCGACCTGACCAGCACACGCCGTAGTGACGACCGGCGGAGAACGGCCGATTGTGTTGAAAAAAGTCGGCCATGGTTTACGCATCGGAAAAGTACGCGTCCGAGATTGAAATCTTTACTTTTGGCAGAGGCTTCCGGACTCGGATTTCACGTAGCAACGTGCAAAAAAGGCTTTTTCACCAGTCAATGGTCAGACAGTTTGGGCAGACCGACTTTTTCAACAGAATCGGCCAAAAACGGTCGGTCGCGGTGTCTACAGAACCATTGCCGACTCAGTATGATGCTGATGTTCATTTGTTCGCATTGCTTCTACGTTGACGGACATCGATGAGAACGCGGCATGGATGGCACAGGGTGGCATTCACCGCTCTGTGAATTTGGAGAGCTATCTACGTGAAAAGCCAAGGAAAATACAAATGAGCGATGGGCCAACTTACTCGGAGCTTGTAACGGCCGACAATCCTGAATTACAGAATCTAAAGCTATCGTGGGCTACGGCGGTGTTCACCGCAGATGATGGACTAGCTTCCATGACATCAATGCATGAAGCTGGTGACTCCATTGTTGCCGTCGGAATGATGAATGATGAAGGGCTAATCATTCTCGGCAGCGGGGTAATGATCGGCCCTGGGCTTTTATTGACTGCAACCCACGTATTAGAGGAAATCTCGCAGCATAAAAAAACTCCTATCTTTTTTACATTCTTGCCAAAGACTTCTCGAATATGGCTACCATTCGATACTTCTACTGTATCGGGCCCAAGCGACTTTGGAGAAGACCGAAGAAAAATATCAGATTTATCTTTGGTGAGCTGCACACTAAATTCCAGAGCACATTCGGAACTCCCACTGATGCTCACGCCGTTACAGGTGGCGCTACCCTTAGTAGGCGAACGGCTGTGGGCCTTCGGCTATCGACATCAACTGATTATTGATGGCGCAGCGTCAATCACACCATTCGTATCGTCCGGACTTGTGACCGAGGCTTTTCCGCATGGCCGAGGTGAGCGAATGCCCTCTCCCTGCTTAGAGGTCCAGATGGACACGCTTGGCGGCATGAGCGGTGGCCCGGTAGTAAATGCAGACGGAAAGTTGGTAGGAATCGTATCTTCTTCTATTGACGGCGGGCCTTCTTTCATAACTCTAATATGGGACGCGCTTCGTTTTGACATCAAAGGCACGATCCCTCTACTAAAGCGCCATGACGACACCAACTTGATACAAGCTATGCACTTAGGACTAGTAAAAATCTCAGGGGATTTTGAACGAAAGCCTTGGGGGGACATCGTATTTGAAATGTCTGCTGACGAAAGTGCTTTTATGGAAAGGTCTTGCGACCCTAAGCTCTTATTACAGCAAAAAGATAGACTCACCAAAGACGAAATCGAGAAGTTCATAGATGATTGGGGTTACGAGCTAGAGCAGGCCGCTACATCGAAGGCCATCGAATACCTTAATAACCTTAGCGTGCAAGCTAAACACGATGTATTAGGAGTTTCAGATATTACCGAGGACTGCCTAAATCTCATTGAAGACTTTGTGGCAGAAGACTTTGAGGGCATTGAAGATCCGGATGTCAACGCCATAGAAAGAATCAACTCATCAGAGTTGAATGTTGACTTCTACTTTAATCTACTGTCAGTTTATTGGACTGTTCGAGTAACAAAAGAAAACTACAAATCCAATGAGCATTTATTCAGCTGCCACTTCATAAATCAAACTGATGATGGTGATCATGTAGTATTGGAAATCATGCAGCGGTTGCATTTTAGAGGAGATTTTGTTTTTGATCTCGTCGATGAAGATGTCAATCAGAGCAATATTACATGGCTAGGTGTTCAGAAGCCCAAGCGCCGAATAAGGGATTTACCCATAGCGAGAGAGATGCTCTGAAAGGCCCCAATGGGTCGGTTGCAGTCCTTCAGTGCTTGGCTGACGCATTCGCGCTGAGTGGCACCCGCTGACACCCATCAACTCCAAATGACTGGTCAAGTCGGATGCAAACAACTCGTCAGTGGCAATGCAATTAGGTGGTCAAGTGAGATGCAATTACGCAGAGCCCATGCGAGTGGGAATGCGGAGCCTTCCCGCTCGCGTGGGCTTGGCCGAGAAAGCCCCAAGAGCGAGGCCTGCAGCATGGCGACAGTCGCCACTTCTGTCGCCATGCTGCAGGCCAGGTATTACACGGGTTGTCGCCGGTGTCGCCGCTGTCGCCAAATCAACCATCACTCCATCTGGGGAGTCATCGTCCGGTGAGTGCTCACCGTATCGGCACGACGTTGTGGTCCCTGGTTTGATTTATCGCAGATGCCGACAGGTTGCCAGTGGCCGCTTTCTGGATGTGCTCACTCCACCAAGTCATCATCGGACGCCGGCGCTCGATGTAGTCCGCTCGGTTGTAAGCGCTTCGGACTTCGTCCTTGTCGACATGCGCCAGCGCGACTTCGATCAGCTCCGGATCCCACCCATGCTCGTTCAGGATGGTGCTGGCCATGGAGCGCATGCCGTGGCTGACCAAGCGGTCCTGGAAGCCCATGCGTTTCAACGCCATGTTGGCAGTCTGACTGTTGGCGTGGGTGCGCGGGTTCCTATCTGCCGGGAACACGTATTCCCTGTGGCCGCTGTGGGGCTTGAGCATCTCTAGTAAGGCGAGTGCCTGTTCGGTCAGCGGGATGGTGTGCGGACGACGCTTTTTCATGCGCTCCGGCGGGATGGTCCAGATGCGTTTGTCGAAGTCGATGTCTGCCCACCGGGTGGTAGCCGCTTCGGCAGGACGGGTCATGGTGTGCAGTTGCCATTCGATCAGGCAGCGGGTGATCCGCTTGATGCTGGCGTTCGCGATTTCGATCATGAGCTCGGAAAGCTCATCGGGTCGTAGCGCGGCCATGTTCTGTTTCTTGGGTTTCTTGAATACTGCGCGAATGCCGCTGAGAGGGTTCGCAAAGATCAGTCCTGAATTGACCCCGTAGGTCATGATCTCGTTGAGCCGTTGGCTCAATCGCTTCACTGTCTCGAGGCTGCCTTTGGCCTCGATTGGGCGAAGCAGTTCGATGACCATCGGTGCGCTGATTTTTGAGAGCGGCGTTGTTTTCAGGTCTGGAAATACATGCAGCTCGAGCGAGCGCCAAATGTCTTCGGCGTACGCCGGCGTGACGGAGTCCTTCTTCAGCTCGAACCAGGCGGTGGCAACGTTCTCGAACGTATGTTCCGTCTCTGCTCGTTTGGCTTCGTCCTGTGCATTGCGTTGCACCTTGGGATCAATGCCTTGTGCAAGCAGCTCGCGCGCTTCCACCACTTTTTTCCTGGCGTTCGCTAGTGAGAGCTCTGGGTACGTGCCCAGCCCCATATTGATACGGTTTTTGGTTACCGGCTCGCGGTAGTTGAAGTTCCACAGCATCGAGCCATTGCTCCTGACCCGGAGCTGAAGGCCATCACCATCGCTGAGGACGTAATCCTTGTCTTTTGCCTTGACTGCCTTGAGCTGGCGGTCGGAGAGGCGAAGGGCTAGAGCAGGCATGAGAGCTTCCTCTGACACCGTTTTGGTATTCCAAAAAATAGCACCGGATGGCTTGGAATACCATTTGGAATACCCGAACGGCTGGAACTCAAAAAACCTCTACGGAGCCCAATGGTGCTTAAACCCTTGATTTTGCTGGATTTCAGGCACAAAAAAAGACGTCCGTGGACGTCTTTAGATGATGAAGTGGTGGAGCCGGGGGGATTGAAAATCTATACATAACATATTGTTTTAAATAAATTTATTCGTAGATTTATTATTAAGTGCCCCCATAAGTGCCCCCCGTGCACGTATTTCCGATGAGCGGCTATATGAGGAGTTGAACTGGCGTCCTTAATTATCGTTTTGCGACTTGGCGAGGCCAGTCAACCATTGGGGAGCATTCAATAAAGTCAGTCGTGTACAGCATAACCTCGGTTATCTGGCCAGGAGGGTTTGAGCCCAGCTCAGACCTGGTGCAGGGTAGATGTCAGGTCATTCAGTTGGGTTTTTTCCGCGGTAGCGCACCATGGGCTCATCTAGGAAGATTTGGGCTGGGGTGCGGTATGAGACACTCGATGGTTACCTGTCACAACTGTGGCAAAGCGATGGTTCCAAGAGCGCTATATAGTCGTGGTTTCTGGGGCTACTCGCCTCCGTCTAATCATTGCCCCTTTTGTCTTAGTGAAAACTGGCACGGCGGAAATCCAGGGTTAGGGGCTCGGCTGTTCGCGTTGGTTGGCCTGGCTCTTGGTGTTCTGGCCTGCGTGTTGGTAGGAGCTCTTCTGTTCAAGGTGCTGTGGTGGCTTGGTGTCGAAGGACAGTGGCCTCTATTGACGCTGGGCACATGTGCTGTGTCGGTTAGCGCGGGATACCATTTCTACAACTGGTTTGTTGATTGCTGACCGGTGATCATACTGTGGAAGGCAGCAATCGGCCGATTGTGTTTAAAAAGTCGACCCGGCCTGGCTACCCATGCATTGAGCGGTGAAATCGCCTTTTTTTGCGCGCTGCTACGTCAAATCTGAGCCCTGAACCTTCTGCGAAAACACAGATTTCAATCTCAGACGCGTACTTTTCTGCCATGGAAACCGAAGCCGACTTTTTCAACAGAATCGGCCAAAAGCAGTCGTTGGCAAAGGACTGCTTTCAACCACAATGGACCTCAAGGTTGTAAAGAAAGTCACTGAGGTTCAGCTCTTCACTTCCAAAAAATTGAGCGACTCACTCAATCCGGGCAACGGGGCTCCGTTCTCCGCAGATTCATGCAAAAAGAGACGGTGTTTTAGGAGTAAGTGGTGGTGCTTCAAGTCTTCGCATCCACTGATTGAAGGGCATTGTTTGACCGGGGATTTGGAATGGATTAGAAAGAACGTGGCAGAATTGTTCTGCGTGGCTTGATCTGTCAGCCGGATACAAAAAGGACACGTCGTATTTCTTCAAGAGGGCGAATGTACTCTCAGTTGGATAGGGGTCGTCAATGTGATCATGTAAAAAAAGCTCGTAAAGCAATAGCCAGTTTTGGTCTAGCTCATAGAGCGTTGCGTCGTTGGTAATGCTTAATGCATATTCTTTAACAAGGGCGATGGAGCTGTTGAACTTGCATAGCATTGTGATTGCTGCACAGTCTTTGGAATTAATCACTTCTGTAATTTGATTGACGCCTGGCTCGCGGTTAAGCTGCTTTAAGTAATAAAGAGCCCAGCACATACCATCAGAGCGCCTATGGAGTGCATTGGTTGTAATGATTTTGTTTAGCTTGTCGTGCGTTCCATCTATATCATACGCATCGGATCGAGCATCAATTTTTTCGAGTAGCGGAAGCAGAGCTGGGAAATGCCAAGAGAGATTTAATGCATAGTTAAAAACGGCAACTGCAGTTTCATTACTTGCTCGGGGGGCAATTGCACTGATAGCATACCTGAGTACGCTGCCGTCCGGAGTTTCGTTGTTGAGACGAACGGCAAAATCAAGAAAATTAATTGCTTCGCTAGTGCTTAGTGTGAGTATTCCTTCATTGTCCGTACGTTTGGGGAGAGCGTTGTTTAGCGAAGATGTCCATGGGTCCTGTAAGGGCTCGGGCAATTCCTTGATTGAGGTTTTATTTAAATTTAGAGACAGTCTATATTTTGATAGTTCTTGCCCCAATAATCGGATGAAATTTTGTGCCTCGTCATGCGTTTCGCAGTACGCTGTGTAATCATCGATATACCGTGTAAAAATAAAACCATATTCGTCGAGAACTTTATCAACTCTGCATAAAATTATCTCTACAGCTAAGTTGGAGGCGGCGGGACCTATAGGAAGGCCAGAGGTTTCGTTTCTTTTCGTATTTCTGAATGCGATATCTAGAAGACTACTCCAATGTTTTGGCTTTGCATAAAGATTTTTTTTTGCTTCATCGTATCCTTGGATAGCCCACTCAAGAGAATGAGAGTAAACGGAGCCAAAGCAGTTAGAAATGTCAGTATGGGCACGAAATCGTTTCCCAAAAGTATCTTCAAGGGCGGTATTAGTTCGGGTTTCATGACTCTCGTAGTTCATGATAATCATCCGTCCGTCGATATGTTCTTCTACTCGGATGGCGCTCTGGTTACTGGATGTCAGCTTCGTTATTTCCTCGTAATTGGCCATGATTCTTGTATGCAATCTTGCATAAGCCAGCGGATGTAGTAGAGCCAAGGTGCGAGAAATGTTGTTGTATCGAGTTACGCGGTATTCAACAAGATCAAACCAGTGCTGCTTTCGAGTATCTTGGATAGGTAACTTTGAAAGCTCTACTGCAATTTCCGGAGTAAAACGTCGTGTTGTAAAGCAAGGAGGCAACTCGCTAGCTGCGTCTTTCTGATTTGGAAAGTAATTCCATCTCGTCAAAGCCTCTGAGAAATGTCGCTCAGGAGAAAGACCTAGTGGGATGCTAGTGAAGGGGTTGGTGAATTCTTTCAATTAAATCTCCTTATTCAATCTTTTGCTTATTTGTCGAGGGGGGTGGAAAATACTTTGCTGCCCGGAAGTTAGTATTGATCCCAATCAATATTGCAATTATTTTGAGAAGCTTGTACGTGTTTATCAGACAGGATGAGTGTGGGGTGTCATCGTATAAGTAGGCAGCTTTCTATTAGGTTAAGCTGGTAAAAAAGAATGTTCAAACTTAATTTCTGATGTTTCCGTTTTTCCTATTAATAGTGTTTTTAGATCCAATATTTTCGATGCGTTAATAACATACCCAAGGTTCACCATCTGCGGAATCCGCGGTATTGGGACCGCTGCTGTTGGGACGTTCTGAACAATGATTTCACCTTCAGAGGTGTGAACTGGGCCGCCCCACAGAATGCCAATCAACGCGCTCCGCTTCTTTGACGCGAGGATCTGTCCTGTGGTGTCCGTCAGAGAGAAATGTTCTTTCGTTACAACCGGGCTTCCGCTTGATCCAGGGAAGCAGGCACAATCAATGAGAAACTGTTCTTTGCCATCAAATGGAAGGTTGGGGTCACTTGCAATTATTCCACGTCTAACAATAGGCAGATTGTGTTTGTCGTCGGACAAGCCGATGGGGTAACCGACCATTAATATGTCGTCCGCAACAGAGATCTCATTAAGCTCGGTCTGTGTGATTATGTCGGTTTCGATGAACATATTTCCATATCCGAAAAGCTTTTTGCCCATCAAATCGTTATATATGGGGCCGACGCAGATAGCTGCAAGGTCTATTCTGGGATCTGGATGTTCGATAATCATCTGTTCCAAACCAGATGTTATTAAGTATTCTGCAATACCGCCTCTGGTCTCGTGGTCACCCTGAGCTGATGTGGATATTCGAAGCTTAATGGATTTAGCATCCATCAATACATGTTTGTTAGTGACTAGGATTGGGGCGAGGTTTTCTTTGTCCATCATGAAGCCAAATAAAAAACCCGTTCCACGGGATCCAGAGGCATCTATTTTTATGGTGGTTGTGCTAAGAATATTTTTTTTGATTTTTGAAGGTTTCATACTATCGCTCCTTGAATATTAAGACAGTTAGGTTGTTCTGTAGCCTTGGACTCTCATATTTTATAAGCTATAAGCTATAAGCTTGGAGTGGTTGACTGTGGCGAGTCTAATGTGCTGATAGATAGCGCCGGTCGATATTTCTGACTGCAACCGCGGATGTCAGAAGACAAGTCTATTCTAATAAATAAAGACCTCCCCCTTTTTGTCCTACGTGGTCATCGGTAGATAAATCTTATCTCCTCATGAACCTTCCATTTATCGGCTACGCCTGTGATCGGCGTGATGCTACCAATAGCTACAAGATTGGTAATGGAATGCATAATGTCAGCAAGGGAGAGGACGTTCCGACCGTACTTTTTCGCATGCAGGTCGGCATAGGCCTTAATGTCTGAGAGTTTGGCGATCAAGCCATTATTGATGCCGGCCTGCCACATGGCCATGATGGTTACGGCATCAGTCTCGGTCAACTGGACGCTCAGATTTCGACTAAGGCTACGCAACACCATTAACAGAGCAAACGGAAACGTCCACCAAGTGTTTACTGACTCGAGAGTCAGCGCCCCCCCAGCTATCGTCTCAAGCAACAGACCGAAATCCAGCCTGATATTGCCCGGTTTGGTGCTCTTCCCACCTCCTCTGGCCGACGAGTTCATGACTATCATCTCCATGAACCGCGACTCTTCTTCTGGTGGCGATATCCGTATGGCAGAGTCCATCAGCTTGCGAAGCGCGTCTTCTAGCGCTGTTTCCGGAATACCAGCCGAACGCATTTCTTCTCTGAGCAGCTCCTCGATCTCTGCTTTTTTTTGTTCTTTCCTTGTGTAATCCCAGGCCATAACCCTTCCTTTGGCGTCGAGTGCTTCATCAGGTCGGCACGCTGCTTATTCGATTGGAATGCGTGCGCTGATGGAACGCTATAATTTTGCCATCATTTTGTCCACCACGGCTCTGGGTTAAGTCCACGCGCATTATTCGACCATTGCCTCCGCCGACCTAGGGAGTGGCCCCGAATTTCCTAGGCACTCGATGACGGCTTTTGGCCGCCCTCTACCCGATGCATCGGGCGGGAGTCGGCCAGAAGCAGCCTGCCGCCTGCATCAGCTTTAACAGCCAATATGAGCCCTTCGAGAAAATGCGTTGTGGTGTTTACGAAATCAGGGGCAATTCAGGCTGCCGTCGTCATCTATTGTGCATCCTTTGCACGTTCTGTTTTTCTGCGACTGACATGTCGTCATCCTTAGATCATCTGACACGAGGTAGGATGACAGCCTAAGCCAGTCCACCCACGTTCGGTAGATTTCCGACGGTAGAACGGTCTGAAATCGAATTCCGGGGGCTCAGCGATCGGTCACCATTTTGGCTCTTACAGCAAAGAGAGCCTTGGCCATGAGTAAAGAAGCACAAACGATAGTCACTCTGCTGGATCAGCAGTACGAGCAGCTGCTTGCGGACGCGAGATATCTGGCCGCAAGCTATATGGATGCGTCCATGAAGATATACAAAAAGACCGGGGTTAAATCTGTCGTGGCTGCCGTTTCAATCAAACAAACGAGCCCGAATGCGTACTCGATCTACTGGTGCAAGCTGGTGCCACTGCAAGGGAAACAACACAAGTTTGCGCCCCTGACTATTCCCAAAGGCAACGGCAAGCACAAATACCCGGCTTCCTCGTTCGAGTTTATTAAATCCCCTTACCGTCCCCTCGTTTTGCAGGTTGAGGAGCGTCTTGCTGAGATTCGCAGCATTGCCAGTGAAAATCGTAAGCTGCGTCGGACGTTGGTCGCCTATGAGAAAAAGCTGTCGAGATATCAAGCGCTCGATCATGGAGACCTCTGCTCGGAGGAGTAGAGGCTGAGTGCACTATAAGCAGTGCCGAACGGATCTGAACCGACTTAAATACCCGAAAGCCCCGTGCAGATTGGTCTGACGGGGCTTTCTCATATCAGCAGTGAACTCCGGCGAGACATGCTGCTGCGTTTGGTCAGGGACGGCGACGGGTAAGGGCTATAAGCAGTGTAGGGCGCTACATCTACTCGCTGTCAGCCAGCAGGACCGTGCAGGCGGGGGACGGAGGCCGTATTTGCTATTAGCAGTGACGCTTACGACCAAGTCAGTCGGCCACCTGTGATTGGTATTAGTAGTGAAAGGCTTCACTTTCATAAAATAATCTTTGGTAGGTGCCAGCCTAGCTGGTACACCCGTGTCGCGTAGCGGGTGGTGACGGTAACGCGCTATCCCTCACTGCCTCGCTGCTGTTCGAATGCAATGCGGTTCATTACGCACATGGGAATGGCGTAGCTCTGGATGTTTGTCGTGAGGGCCTCGTTGCCTGCGATTACTATGATGCAGGATAGGCCTCTGCGGAAGCGCATTCCTCGTCCCGAGTAGTTGCGCGGGATGATCTCCCAGGATTCGTCGTCGTAGTAACAACCAACGATTTCTGACCAGTGCAATTGGATGCCCGCGCCCATGATGCCTACAGGGGTTAGGCAGAAAATTTCTACCTGGGTTTCCTGTCCAAGAGGTACAGCGTAAACCCGACCGTTTGGTGCAATGGGTGGGAAGTACTGCCCGTTACCGAGGTGACGAAACTCCATGGTGGTGCTCCGGGTAGATGAGGTCGCTAGGCACTCTCCGGTAGCGTTCGGAAAACCCAAGATCAGATGTTGCCTGTGAGTCGGCGTACAGGTTTTAGCACACTCGCCAGCTAGCTCGCCCCATGGAGTGCGTGCATGTTGCTGATCTAAACGCGCTCCGGTCACTTTCGCTAGGCGGGGAAATTGAAAGCCCTTCCGAATTCATTCCATGACCTCACAGGCTTGGAAAAATACTGCGTATCGCAGCGGTAGGGTGCCTTGCCGATGGATTTGGGTAAGCGCCCGCTGCCAAGGGGCAGCGAGCAGTTTGTTGCAGGTATCTGGTCAGCTCCACTGAAGGCTCAATCGTCGCCGTGCTTCTCGTCCAGATGAGCTGCGACCATATAGCCGATTACACCTGCGATCGTCAGCGTACTGATGACGGCCAGCACGGCATATACAAGCAACTCAAAACGATCCATACCCTGACTCCTTTGATTCCAGGTCTGCCAAGGTTAAAGGCGTCTGATCTAATCCCAAGTCTGCTGTGTGATGGCTTAGCGATTGGTACCGGCAGCTTCCTTCCTCAGGTTGGCTCGGGCACCGACGTACGCATCAGTTTCCCAGATACACAAATTCCCGAGTTCGTAGGCTACGTGATCCCGCGCCTCCAGGTCCTTGACATCGGGAGCGTCCCCACCAAGAACCGGTGCATCATGACCGGACCACTGCTTGTAAAGCTCGCATCCATAGGCTGCTCGGCAATCACAGAAGTTCATTCCATGAGCAAGTAAAATTTCCTCAGCAGCAGGTAATCTGTTCTGCTTCCAGAGCCGCCATGTCTGCTTTGATTGTGGATAGCGATGAACATCTTGGACGGCAGACGCTCTCTCCAAAACGGCGATCTGGTTGGGCATCGCGATGTTAATTGTTCTGCTCGTATATGACCCTTCCTTGCCGCTCTCCAGGGAAATACATTCGTCCCCGTTGACTGCTTCTAGAGCTGCTTGTGCGTCGAAGAAAACAGCTTCACGCAGTGAGATGCCGAGGTGCCGTACTAACATCAACATTACCGCCAGATGCTCTGATAGGCGAGCCCGAACGTCTTCCACTGCGGCTTCAAACTTCGCTTGATCAAGGCTTTGTGGGGCCATAATCCGTGCATGGTTAGGAAAGCTAATGTCAGGTATCACGACTTTCCAATCACCGGTGGTTGCAAGGGCCATCACCGAGCTTACGGTCTCGAGAAAGTTCACGGCGCCTTGCCGCGAGAGATTGCCGTAGTACACCTGGATGCAGAGTTCTTTGCCGTATTGCCGCACCAGTTTTTTATTGACGAGCGCCAGGATATCCACGTCATGAGACTCCTTGGCGTAAATACTGAACTGGGTCCACTGCTGGTCGTGGATTATGGCCTCGTTCTGGCTGAGAAGCCCGCGCCGGACTGCCTCCCTAAGAATTGCCGAACCGGCCCTGGCCAAGTCTCGATCAAAATGTGAGTAGAAACTCTGTTTCATCGTCATTCCTCCATTCAGCTCAGGTGCTGAGCTGCCAAAGGAAATGTTGAGCGAGGAAAAATATCCTGGGGTTCGATTTCGGTCGCTTTCAGCGTCTGAAATTGACGAGCCCACCCGTCCCGTTAACGGTCCTTTATGGCACACCTATTCCAGCTGATCTTTTGGACTTGGGATTTACCGCTTTCCTGTCACTTTTCCCATACCGAAATCAGTGTGAGAAAAACGTATGGGAAAACGGATTGGATACGCCCGAGTTTCGAATGATGATCAGAATCTCGACTTGCAGCGAGATGCACTTGCCCTGGCTGGGTGCTCCGCGGTTTACGAAGAGACCATGAGCGGGAAGTCAGCGGACAGGCCGGAGCTGGTGCATTGCCTCAAGGCTTTGCGCAGCGGGGACACTTTGGTCGTGTGGCGACTGGATCGTCTCGGGCGCTCTCTGCCTGACCTGGTTGGGATCGTCAGTCGCTTAGAGCAGGAGGCGGTGGCCTTCGAGTCCATCAGCGAACGAATCGAAACGACCAGCGCTGCCGGCAAGCTGATATTTCATGTATTCGCTGCGCTGGCAGAGTTCGAGCGCAACTTGATTCGAGAGCGTACTCGCGCAGGACTGGCGGCGGCTCGCGCTCGAGGACGTCAAGGTGGTCGTAAACCTGCGCTGGACGAATCTCAAATCCGAGAAATAAAGGCTTTGCTCAAAGATCCACAGATTCAGGTTAGCAATGTGGCCAAGCGATACGGGGTATCGAGGACAACGCTGTATCGGCACGTCGGCAAGACTGGGCCGAGATAGTTTGCGCCTGGCAGCATACGAAACAGCGACCAACGGATTACGAGTTGCCTAGAGACGCTGCAAGCCCAGTTAAATCGGACGTAGCTTAGCGTATGTGCAGCGAGCCGAAAGTAGCTCCGTAGATGGGTTTCAGCGTAGCTGAGTGAAAATTGGTAAAGCTAGGCAGTTTACTGCGAGCGCACTTTTCTTGCACCGTACTCAAGGGGCGACGGTAGGTGCCCCTTGACTCTGAGCTATCGATTTGTCCAGCGCCTCAATAGCCCCGCCATTGGACGGCTTGTTCCAAAGGCGGTATTGAGAATGTTCAGATCACCATCGGACAAGTCACTAGGTTTGACCTCTTTCAACACCGCTTCGGTACCCAGAACCTTAGCCCAAGCAGCCATGTATCCCTTTGCGGTATCAGACGCCGCATTCGGGAGTTCACGTAGCAGAAGCTTGGCGTAGTCTAGTCTCTCCTCTTGAGTCAGGAAGCGCTTGTTGATTTCAGATCGCAAGGTGTTGACCGCTGCCCACGTAAGTGGGCTATCAGGGATTCTGAGGAGCTCCATCGCTATCTGCGGCATCTCCTTCGACTCTTTAGCATCCTGAGTGACGTGGACTATCTGGCCAAGCACGCGCTTGCGCTGTTCATCGTTGATATCGCTACCTTGCAGCAATGTTTTGAGGTCGCCGAACGCCTCTATTTGAAGTGCGCGACACCACACGGTGAGAGCGAGGTCAGGGTCCTTGAGGTTGCCAAACGAGCCTTTGAACAACACGGCTTTGGTGGCCTCAATGTAGTCCGAAACTGGCAGTTGAGGGATCAATGCGCTCCAGGCTCGCTCTAGCATGTCGACTTGCTGGTCGTTATTGAAATCGATTGCTTCAAGCAAAGTGGCCATCTGGCTGACCGACAGTGCTTGGCTGCCAGAGCTCAGGAAATTTGCCGCCTCCTCGGGCCTTTGCCTCCAAACCAGACATGCCGTTTCAATAAGCTGGGGACGTAGATTGGCGGGCACAAGGCCACCAGCCAACATGCTTTCCATGGAGGCAAGCGTGTGCCGGCCAACGAAGCCTGGGGAAGCGGCGGCTACCTGCTTGGCTTCAGTGAAAAGATTCTGAGGTACATACCCGCTTGGGAGCTGCGCTGGCTTTGGCCATCGTCCGTTGAAATAGCGATGAAGCTGATCAAATGCTTCCTTATTTGTCTTGGCACTGGTGAAGAGCTTCTGAAGCGTTGGGCCAAGAAGGGTAGGTGTCGCATGGAGGAACACTTGCGAGAAGCCCGGAATGATACGTGCGAGGTGACCCTGCCAGTTGTTGACCTTAGAGAGGAGTATCGGCAGCAACTTATCGAGATGGGCCCGTAGGGCTGTATCGCTCCAGTGTTTTGCAGGGATGCTAGACGTAGCGTCTGTGTAGAGCATTCCATCTTGATCATTGAGTTCGGCGCGAGCCACCAAGGCTGTCAAATGATCTGCCAGCGTTTGTTTGTCTTGCTCAGGCAGGAGCTCATAGGATTCGAGTAGAGGGGTACGACATGCGCGTGGGACGTTTTCGAGTGGATAGCTGATCCAGCGTTCTGCGACGCTGCTGAGCGCACGTATGTTATGGACTACGAAGCTGCGGAACACCTCGGCTGCATCCTGATCGCAACCGTCGATACCGCTCAAGCGGACTGCGAATTCGGCGTAGGCTTCGTAGTGCCCATCGTTGAAGCATGCTCGCCGTTCACCGCCAAGGTCTACTAGTAAGCGGAGCGCGCGGTTGTAGTCGAGTGGCACTACTTCGAAGTCGCCTACTCGAAGACTGAACCTGGTTAGGCATTCCAGTAGCTGCTCATCATCAGCATGGAGGACGTGTCGTTCCAGAGCATGGATTACGCATTCAACTAGTTCGGATGCAGAGATGGTCGACAAGTGAGTGACTTGCTGCCATAGCTGCTCACGACTTTCATCTCCCTCGCCTGCCAACTGATCCCATACAACATTAATTCGCGTTGCGGTCTGTTGCAAGTCCAGAGACTCTAGCGGTTCCACGTCGTCGTTCGCTTGCTCCTCAAAAGCGTGGAATGCATTGGTGAGTTGGTCGACATAGGATGCCCCAATTTCAGGCAGAAGTGACGCCTCGTAGCTATCCATCCACTGGTGTAGCTGCATGAAGGGTAGCGTGTAGGAGCCAGAGCCGGTTGAGACGTTCCGTTCGCAGAGCCATTTCAAGAGTTGCTCTTTCGATTGAGCGGGCAAGCCATGAGAACTCATCACGGACAAGGCGATCTCTGTCGCGCCTTTAGCCCTGGTAATTGTTTCCTCCATATTGGGAGCCTGACCAGTCGGCAGGCGCATGGTGCTCACTTTCCCGCTGGTGAGAAGCTCATCTATCAGTACGGAGGCGATGTGTTGTTGGTCAACCGGGTTGGCGACGGAAGTGATTCGACCAATCTTCTCTACGCCGAGAAGGGATCTGAGTTCGCCAGATATGATGATGTCGTTGCTCAGAATACCCAGTATCAAGTCCCGAGTGCGCAGCGGCAGCCGATCAATGATGTCGGCGACCACGCGCATCGCGTTGAACTTGAGCGCTTCCTCAGTGAGGTGGAGCTCGCTGAGCATGCCATGCAGCAGTTGTACCTCCTGGTCGCTTAGGTAGTCGTCGCTGCGGGGGGAGAGGGCTTCCAGGAAGCCTTGAGTATCTCCAGATACCAGGTAGCCGTAAATTCGCGAGGCGTGACCGCCGTACTGGCGGGTAGCAAAATCTTCGGAGAGCAAAAGCAGGCTTTGCAGTGAGTCTGGCCAGTGAATGCCCACTAGGCTAGCGAGAAACCGGCGCAGGTCTCGGCATCCCTCCGCAAGGAGGGTTTTCTCGTTCTCGTCTTGCGTCACGTACCGCTTGAGTACGTGATGCGACTCTAGTGGCTCGTCCTTGATCAGTGTTTGTTTAACCATCAGATTCGTCAGACGCTGCAGCAGTTGCGGATCATCCTGAAGGTCTCGGTAGAAACCTGGAAAGCTAACGCGCGCCGCGCTGAGTGCTCCCAGAGCCACGGGATGTTTGGTTACAGCCCCTTCATGAAGGCCCCCAGGGCGATCACTGCCAATGGCGTCGAGCTCTCGGGCCTTAGCCAGCCACCAAGTTTGAGTAAACGCGTTGACGATCTGAAGTGCATTGCGTGGGTCAGTGACGTTGATGTGAATCATGCGATCCACTACCTGTTCAACCGATGCGCCTTTGTCAGCGATCTCCTTCACTAGATCCGGAAAATCCTTCAGCTTCGAGAGCGCAAACTGCCGCATATCGTTTCGTGGGGGCGGCGGAATTTCGAGCCTGAACTGGAAGATACGGTCGAGATAGCGCCTGGCGTCGGTGGGGTTGAAGATGGAACCAGGTTGCTCTGGATTTCCGCGTCGGCGCGAGAGGGCATCAGCGACCTTGCCTTCGTCGCAGGAGATGACGAACACTAATCCCAGATTTGTTGGAAGCTTGTCAGTTGGAATCTCCATGAAAGTTCTGACGGCGTCTAGGCCCAAGACCATCTCCTCTGCGGAGAGGCGATCAAGGTCGTCCACGAAAATGACGAGGCGCTCGTAGGGAACTGCGTTGCCTTTTGCGGGTTTGAATTTACGTAGCTGCTGTAGCAGCAGTTCCTCGTACTGCTCGGCGCTAACGCTGGGGAGATGCACCCGGGTGATGGTGTTGAATGGGTTGACTGCCGAGGGCTTCATCACCTTGATGAGGTAGGCATAAATGCCGCTGACCGCTCCGATGAACAATGACTGGGCGAGCCCATCATTAAGGGGTAACCACTTCAGGCCGAGCATGATGAAGATGAGATAGGCGATGAAGGCGATCGCGAATGCTGGTACCGGCGCAGCCCAGCTAATCAGATGCTGCTTGGTCAGCTCGCCTATAGGTTTGGTAAGTGACTCCGTATGCGTCACGTTCCGGTAGAGGTCGTCTTGGAGCTTACCTTCGTCACCACCTAGCTCGAGGAATACATGGCGAAGCAATGCTCGCTTAATATCCTGCTCTTTTCCGCCGAAGCGCCAAGCGTTGAATGTGATGCTCTTGAAACGCTGGCTTCGTGGTCGATGTCCGCCTGCCGTTGAGGTGTCGTCAGCCAACGTTCGCGTGTAGAGCTCCTTGATCGAGCTTTTGCCTGTGCCCCAGCCGCCCAGAAGCCCAATACTGAAAGGGGGTTGATGGCCTTCATCTTCGATCAGGCAGCGCAGCGCTTGAGCATAGTGTCGATGCCCGAAAGCATCCTGGTCTTCCGTCTCGATGTGGCGATCGAGAACGGCAGGCATCGAGCGACGAGAGTCTAGCATTCGATCATCCCTAAGCTTATGGCACTTGGCTATCTTCGGGCCGAGCATACTGGGTAGGGCAATTGAAGGCCAGTAATCTCAGGTTTTTGCCGCAACCGAGTCATTTGGCACGTACTTGCTGGGGCTAGACGATTTGGCCACGCCGGAATCGTCGAATCGAGTTGACGGTAGCTGTTCGTAACCCCATACGCTTCGATGCTTCCACTCAGGAGGTTGTGTCGCCTCCTGAGTTTCTCTTTTTTATTTTCTCTGTCTTTTTAGCGGCTCAGCCTGAGCTAGATTCCAACGCGAAGTAGCTCTAGGTGAGCTACTTTGTGATCAATCACAGCTCAGACGGATACGTATCACTCTGAGCTGTGCATAACCTCATTGCGAATTTTTGAGGTGCCTGCGCAGGGTTTCTCGGATACCGGGAGGCAACCGATTGAGGTCGATTTGCAGTGACGAGCTATCGACTTGGGCGTTTCCACCGGCCAGGTTGATTTGTATATTCAGGCGCTCAATGTTCAGTATCTGCGTGCTTGCGAGATCGCCAGCGATCACGGCCTTTTTGAGCTCGGTAGCGGTGTGCTGTGCACGGCTTGGCACGTAGTCCCAGGTTGCTACGGTATGAGGTAGGCCGGCCTCAGTGACCTGAACCTTTTCGCGTAGAGTGTAGTGATTGGATCGGCCGGATTTTGTTTTCGTGATGAGGCCTGCCGTTTCGAGAACCCCCAGTGCCCGTTTGACCTGTGCCAGGCTGACGCCAGACTGCTCAGAGATCCGTTCGATGCCCGGATGCGCCATGCCGGAGTAGTAATTGGCGTGTGCCTTAATGACGGCATAAACCGTAAACGCATGGGGCCCAATTCGGGCGACGTCGCCCTGATCAATCATTGCCCTGAAAACATGGAACCACTGGGTCTGCGCGCGCAGTGGGGCTGATACGTTAGTCATTGTTATACCCCCCGCGGAGCTGCACGCGCGGCCGACTCAGGATCCAGGCAGATATCTCCGTGCTGAGCCAGCCAACCGATCTGCTGCTGCCTAGGTCATATGGAGCAGGGAATTTTCCTGCGGCTATGTCGCGATAGATCGTGGATCTCTTTTTCCCGACAACGAGCTCGACCTCGGGCAGGCGAAGGAAGCGCGGTTCCTCTGGGCTCGGTGCAATAGTTCGTGCTGACATTTGATTGGTGCTCAGACGGTGGCGTTGCAGCGGTCCTCAAGTACTGCAATACGCATATGTGTTGGGAGTGGCGCTCGGATTTTCCTACTGCAAAGCAGGGATGTTTGTCGGGCCTCGTGTTACGGGCCTCCGAGGTTTATTGCCGGCTTCAGCTGTGCGCATGACAGCTGAAGCTGTGTCTTTGGCGTGGGGGAGAGGAAAGACCCTGCTGGTACGGAATAGGAGTCCATACGTTTCTTTAGCAGCCTTGTTGCAGGCGAGCAGGCGCAAAAGGCCTGCGAGATGCTGGCGATACCCCGATGAGGCGGCCAGAAAGCCCATTTGAGCGGATGGATTTCGGATTCTTAACGCCGTAACCGGGGCAGCGTGACGATCCCATGGCGTCCTATGAACGTCCGAGGGATGCCTGATTTTTACCAAGCGGGAATCGGTAGTGCAAGCCCAGGCAGTGAGCTCAGGCCTTGATCGCATCTAGGTAATCTGACCAGCGCTGCATCATGTCGCGTCGCTCTGGCAGAAATGACGTTCGGTCGTAGGCCCGTCCCAACGGATTTTTTACCGTGTGAGCAAGCTGATGCTCCAGGAGATCGGGGCGAAATCCCAGCACCTCAGCTCCTATGGTTCTCGCTGTTGCACGAAAGCCGTGCCCAGTCATTTCGTCGCCGCTGATGTCCATGCGGCGTAACGCGCTGAGAACGGCATTGTTGGACATCGGTCGGTCGCCTCCTCGGGCCGAGGGGAAGGTATACCGATGCCTGCCGGTGAGCGGTTTCAGTTCGCGTAGAACAGCGACTGCTTGTTGGCTGAGGGGAACCAGGTGATCTGGGCGATCCTGTTTGGTAGCAGTTAGCCCTTTCATCTTGTGACCAGGAATCAACCACTCGCCAGCATCCAGATTGACCTCCGACCATTCCATATGTCGAAGGTCTCCGGGCCGGCAGAACAGCAACGGGGCCAGTTTTAAGGCACAACAGACAGGCATTGTTCCGCTGTAGCTATCTAGTGCTTTAAGCAGTGCGCCGAGTTTTTCAGGATCGGTCACGGCAGCAAAATGTTTCACCCGCTTGGCTGGGAGCGTACGTGAGAGATTGCCAATCTGGTTGGGTGGGGTGATACCGGCAGCTTCGGCGAACTCGAAAATCTGTTTGTAGATTTGGGCTACACGGCGTGCCGTCTCGCGAGCACCGCGCTTGATGATGCGCTGGAGGTTTTCGACAAGCATGGGCGTGCTGATGCTGCTGACTGGTAGCTTTCCCAGCCAGGGGTAGGCATTGAGCTCCAGGCGCTGCCGTACAGTGCGGGTGTACTCCGGATCCCAGGATGACTCGCGAATAGTGAGCCATTGCTTAGCGACCGATTCAAAGGTGTGCTGGTGATCAAGCTGGCTGACCACCTTGGCCATGCGTCTTTGCAGCGAAGGGTCTTGGCCACCTGCAAGCTGGACACGAGCATCGTCACGTTTGCGCCGGGCCTCCTGCAAGCCGACCTCTGGATAAACACCAAGCGCCAGGCGTTTTTCCTTTCCCAGAAAACGGTACTTCAAGCGCCAGTAACGGCCTCCGTTGGGCTGTACTTCCAGGTACAAGCCCTGTTCGTCATACAGGCGGTACGGCTTGTCCTGGGGCTTGGCGTTGCGGCAGTTGGTGTCTTTCAGGGGCATTGGGGGCACATCCTCTCCGAGCGAGCTGATGAGCGTTTTATGCCCCCATATATGCCCCCGTCAACCGTGGGATGCCCTGGGATTTGGTGGGAAAACGCGGGCAAGAAAAAAGCCGTAAAGCTTTGATTTATCTAGGCTTTACGGCTTTTCTGGGTCTTCCTGGGAAGACAAAATGGTGGAGCCGGGGGGATTTGAACCCCCGTCCGCCAGTACTCCGCTGTCGGTACTACATGCGTAGCCGTTTCTATTAAGTTAACCCTCAGCGACCCGAAGGGCAGGGTGCTTTGGGCGAGTTGTGTAAGTTTTAGCCGCTTCGTCCACAACGTACTGCACGGCGATTCTGTTCTATATGACAATCACTTTGGGTTTACAGACATCCCCTGATGATTGCTGGACCCGAAGGTACCAGGAGGGAAGGGCTAAGGCTGCTTACGCAGCGAGAGCGTATTCCCCGTAGGTTTCGTCATTGGCAACTATAAGAAGTTGCAACAGTGGATTTACGAGTTCTGTTACCAACTCGGCATGCACCTAAAGTTTCGCAACCGGCGTCGAATCCTAAACGGCCCCGTGCTTGTAACTCGTTGTTTCTTAGTGAGCGACAAGCCTGTGCAGTGTACGTCAATCGGTCACAGAAGGCCAACCCGAAGGTTGGCCTCGGGCAATCAGCGAGTTACTGATTGCCGCCTTTGTCCGAGTCTTGCAGGCTTTGCAGGGCCTTGGAGGTGATCTCGATGCATTTCTTGTCATCGCCTGCCGCATGGGCTGCCTTGGCTTGGGAAACGGCGGTGTCGATTTCGCCAGATTTGCCGCTGGTGTCGGTGGCGAGCAACGCTTTACCGTTGTTGATTTTGTCCAGGTTGATTTGGCACAGATCGTCTTTTGTTCCGGCCGCAAACGCGGGGGAGGCCAGCATCGCAGCGGTAATGAACAAACCAGCAAGAGCGGAACGCTTCATGGGTATCTCCTTGTGCAAATAGGGCTCGATGCTGCCGGTTTTTCGTGCAGCCAGCGAGGTCACTGATGAGCCTCGTTTGTCGAGGCCTATGCAGATGACTACGCCGGCGCGCAGGGGTTCTGTTTTGTCGCTGGATTAGTCGAAAAACCCCGAAATCATTAGGTTTTGCACCCAAAGAGGGCGGCCCTAGTGGGCGCGCGCCTGGGTTACTCGATCCACCAGGTACACCAGGCCGTGGTAATCAATTCCACCGTGTTGTGTCAGGCCAATCTCACACGTACGGCTGGTGGAGATGCCTTCGCTGCAATATTGCACGGCGTCTTTGAGGCTGCGCAGTGAGTGCGCATTCAGCTCCGGCGTGGTGAAGCCTTTGTCGCCGGCAAACCCGCAGCAGTGAATGCCTTCGGGGATCACCACGTTTTTGCTGCACTGCCTGGCCAGGTCGATCAGCGCCTGGCTCTCTCCCAGGTGTTGGGTGCTGCAGGTGACGTGCACGGCGATCGGGGCTTCCTGGGGGGTGAAGTCGAGGCGGTCCATCAGGTGCGTGCGGATAAAGCGTACCGGGTCGTAGAGGTCGAGACGGGTTTCGGCCAGGTCCTGGACCAGGCGCAGGGTGCACGGGCTGGTGTCGCAGTAGATCGGGTCGAGGCCGCCACGGCTGGCGTGGAGCAGGGCGCCGATCAGTTCCTGGCGTTTGTGTTCGGCTTGTTCGGCGTAGCCCTTGGATGCGAATGGTTGGCCGCAGCAGAGGTTGTCCTGATTGTCGGGGAAGACTACCTGATAACCGGCTTTTTCCAGCAGGCCGCGGGTTTTGTCGTACAGCGACATCTGTTCCTTGTCACCGGCTGCTGGGCCCATCGCGCGTGAGACGCAGGCGGCGAGGTACACCACGCGGGGGCGCTCATCGCTCACGGCGGGGCTGAAGCGAATGGCCTTTTCCGGTTGCGGCATGGCGTTGGTCCACTGGGGGATTTGCCCCTTGGACAGCCGGGTTACCGTGGCCGAGAGCTTCGCCAGTCGCGGAGCGCCCAGCAGCATGCGCGCACCGTTGGCCACGTGCAGGGTGAAGCGCGCACCTTGCAGTGCCGTGGCGAAGTGCGTCGACAGCCATTCGGCGGTTTTCGTACGGTCGGCGTCGCGGCTGCGCAGCTTTTTCACCAGGTCGCCGGTATTGATGCCTACCGGGCAGCGTTGGGCGCAAAGCCCGGTGGCCGCGCAGGTGTCGATGCCTTGGTATTGATAGGCCGCTTCCAGTTCAGTGGTGTCGAGACCGGCGCGTTTCCTGGCCTGGATATCGCGCCAGATCACAATGCGCTGGCGCGGGCTCAGGGTCAGTCCTTTCGACGGGCAAACCGGTTCGCAGAAACCGCACTCGATGCACTTATCCACAAGCTCGTCGGCGGCGGGCAGTGGCTTGAGGTGCTTGAGGTGGATTTGCGGGTCGTCGCTGAGCACCACGTCCGGGTTGAGAATGCCGTTGGGGTCGAGCAGGCGCTTGAGCTGCCACATCAATTGGTAGGCATCGCTGCCCCATTCCAGCTCGACAAAGGGCGCCATGTTGCGACCGGTACCGTGCTCGGCCTTCAGCGAGCCGCCAAACTCCACGGCCACCAACTGGGCGACGTCGTCCATGAACGCCTGGTAGCGTGCGACTTCTTGCGCGCTGTTGAAGCCTTGAGTGAAGACGAAGTGCAGATTGCCTTCCAGGGCGTGTCCGAAAAGGATCGCTTCGTCGTAGTGATGTTTGTCGAACAGCTCGATCAGGCGATTAACGCCAATGGCCAGTTGTTCCACCGGGAAGGTCACGTCTTCGATAATCACGGTGGTGCCGGTTTTACGCACGGCGCCCACGGCGGGGAAGGTGTCTTTGCGAATCGCCCACAGGCGCGCGTTTTCCACCGGGTCTTCGGTGAAGTCGACTTGTTTCTCCACTGGGAAGCTGGCCAGGGAAGCCATGATCAGCGCCAGTTGCTCATGCAGCAGCGAGGGCGAGGCGGCGCGGGATTCGATCAGCAGGGCGCAGGCATTTTCCGATAGCTGCTGTACGAAAGCCGGCATGCCGGGTTTGTCCTGCACCGAACGCATGCTACGGCGGTCCAGTAGTTCAACCGCTGAAACAGGTTGGGTTTTGAGTACGGTCACCGCGTTGCAGCAGGTTTCCACATCGGGGAACACGATCAGGGCCGAGGCTTTGTTCGGGTGGTCGATCACCGTGTCGTAGGTCACTGCGCTGATAAAGCCCAGGGTGCCTTCGGAGCCGACCAGCAAATGGCTTAGGATATCCAGTGGCTCGTCGAAATCCACCAGGGCGTTGAGTGACAACCCGGTGGTGTTTTTCAGGCGGTATTTGTGGCGGATTTTTGCAGCCAATTCGGCGTTGGCCCGGGTTTCTCGACCGAGTGCCGCCAGGCGGTCAAGCAGGTCGCCGTGACGTTGGCGAAAGGCTGAAACACTGGCCGGATCTTCGGTGTCCAGGCGGCTGCCGTCGGCCAGCACCAAGCGAATTCCTGCGAGGGTGTGATAGGTATTCTGGGCCGTGCCGCAGCACATGCCGCTGGCATTGTTGGCGACGATGCCGCCAATTTTGCAGGCATTGATCGACGCCGGGTCCGGGCCGATCTTGCGCCCGAACGGTGCCAGCCAGGCGTTGGCCTGCGCCCCGATCACGCCGGGCTGCAGACGAATTTGTGTGCCCTGGCCGCGAATCTCACGCCCGTTCCAATTGTCCCCCAGCACGATCAGTACCGAGTCGCTGATGGCCTGTCCCGAAAGGCTGGTGCCCGCCGCACGAAAGGTCACCGGCACGCGATCGCGTTGAGCCAGTTGCAGCAGCGCCACCACCTCATCTTCCGACTCAACACGGATTACCAGTTGTGGGATCAGTCGGTAAAAGCTGGCGTCGGTGCCGAAGGCGAGGGTGGAAAGTGGATCGTCGAAACGACGATCTTTCGGGATCAGTTGTGCGGCGTCGCTCAGAAAAGCAGCAGGCAGGCTCATCGGTCCTCCAGAAATAGCTGACGCCGGAATCGCTGTCCGGCGTCGGTTCTTACCCTATTACGTGCAGGTCTCAGTGCACCAGCATACCGGTGAACCAGTAGGCCTGGGCCAAGGTGATCAGCCCGACGATCGTCGCGAAAAACAGGCTGTGCTTGAGGGTAAAGCGGAACAGGTCGGATTCCTTGCCCACCAGGCCAGTCGCGGCGCATGCCACGGCGATCGACTGCGGCGAGATCATCTTGCCGGTCACGCCGCCGCTGGTGTTCGCCGCTACCAACAAGGTGTCGTTGACGCCGATCTGGTGCGCGGTAGTGGCTTGCAGCGAGCTGAACAGCGCGTTGGACGAGGTGTCGGAGCCGGTCAGAAACACGCCGAGCCAGCCAAGGAATGGCGAGAAGAACGGGAATGCCGCGCCGGTAGCCGCCAGCACCAGGGCCATGGTTGATGACATGCCCGAATAGTTGGTGACGAAGGCAAAGGCCAGCACCATGCCGATGGAAAGGATCGGCCAGCGCAGCTCATAAAAGGTTTCTTTCAAGGTGGTCAGACCAGTTTTGAAATCAATCTTCAGCACCAGCATCGATACCAGGGCGGAGAAGAAAATCGCCGTGCCGGTAGCGGAAATCGGATCAAGCTTGAATACCGCCGGGATGGCTGTCGGGGTGGCAACGATGGGCGCAACCTTGATCACCAGTTGATCCAGGTGCGGGATCGCAAAGTTGAATACCGAGCTGTACATCGCGCCGCCGGCGGCGAACATCGCCTTGAACGGCTTGAGGGTCCAGATGGTGACCAGCACGGTCAGGATCAGGAACGGCGACCAGGCCTTGAAAATTTCCCCCAGGCTGTAAGGCGAAGCCAGGGTGTTGCGAGGCAGGCCAAAGCCACCGGCGCTGGCAGTGACGGCAGTGCCGGACGTTGCGCCAACGATTTGCGCGCCGGCACTGCGCTTGGGCTGCCAGACTTTCAGGAACAGGGTCAGGGAAATCAGGCTGGCCAGGGCCGAGGTGATGTCCGGCAGTTCAGGCCCGATGTAGTTCGAGGTGAAGAACTGGGTAACGGCGAAGCTCAGGCCCGCAACCAGCGCGGCAGGCCAGGTTTCCTTGACGCCGCGCAGCCCGTCCATCATGAACACCAGCCAGAACGGCACGAACAACGACAGCAGCGGCAATTGGCGACCGGCCATGGCGCCGATCTTGAACGCGTCGATCCCGGTCACCTGCCCGGCCACGATGATCGGAATCCCCAGTGCGCCGAACGCAACGGGGGCGGTGTTGGCAATCAGGCACAAGCCGGCGGCATACAGCGGGTTGAAACCCAGGCCTACCAGCAGTGCGGCAGTAATCGCCACCGGTGCGCCGAAACCGGCGGCGCCTTCCAGGAACGCGCCGAAGCAGAAGCCGATCAGCAGCACTTGCAGGCGCTGGTCGTCGGTAATCGACAGCACGGAGCTGCGGATGATTTCGAACTGGCCGCTCTTGACCGTCAGTTTGTACAGGAATACGGCGGCGACGATGATCCAGGCGATGGGCCATAGGCCGTAGGCGAAGCCATAACCGGCGGCGGCGAGCGCCATGTCGACCGGCATCTGGAAGGCAAAGATCGCCACCAGGATCGACAGTGCCAGGGTGATGCTGCCCGCAACGTGGCCTTTGAGGCGAAACACCGCCAGGGCCAGGAAGAAAAATACGATGGGAATGACGGCGGCCAGTGCGGACAGGCCGAGGCTGCCGAGCGGGCTGTAGAGCTGTTGCCAGGTTTGCATATGGGGTGGCCCCTAATTGTTGTTGGTCAGGCACTGCTTGGATGATTTGGGTAATTGGTATTACCAATTTACAATCACCGTTGGCTAGGTTAAAAGCCTTCTGGGGGATGTGTCAATTTGCCGCTTGTGAATCTTTGGTCGTAGGTCGGGGTTGGTGGGGGCTGATTGGCTTAAACGAGGGCGTTCTGATAGGTGCCGGATACTCGGCGATAGGCCAGAATAGGGGCCCCGGCGAGTGGTCGGGATGGTGGAGAGTGAGTTATGGGGTTTGATCAGGTGCGTCAGCGCCGTTTGTCTGACGACATCGTCGAGCAGCTTGAGGGTATGATCCTTGAGGGCACGCTGAAGTCGGGCGAGCGCTTGCCGGCCGAGCGCGCACTGGCCGAGCAGTTCGGGGTGTCGCGGCCGTCGTTGCGTGAGGCGATCCAGAAGCTGGTGGCAAAAGGTTTGCTGATCAGTCGCCAAGGTGGTGGCAATTATGTGGTGGAGTCGCTGGGTTCAACCTTCAGTGATCCGCTGCTGCATCTGCTGGAAAATAATCCGGAGGCTCAGCGTGATCTTCTGGAGTTTCGTCAGACCCTGGAGGCCTCGTGCGCGTATTACGCAGCGTTGCGTGCCACTGAGGTGGACCGCGAGCGGCTAACGGCAGCGTTCGAGGAGTTGCAGGATTGCTACACGCGGTCGGATGAAGTGAGCCGGGCGGAAGAGGGCGCGGCGGATGCGAGGTTTCACCTGGCCATCGCCGAGGCCAGCCATAACGCGGTATTGCTGCACACCATTCGCGGCCTGTTCGACCTGCTCAAGCGCAACGTGGTGACCAACATTGGTGGCATGTATCAGCAGCGTACGGAGACCCGCGACATGCTGATCAATCAGCATCGGGACCTGTACCTGGCGATTATCGAGGGGCGTGCCGAGCAGGCACGGGAAGTCTCAACACGTCACCTGCTGTATGTGCAGGAAGTGCTGGAGGAAGTGCGGCAGGAGGTTCAGCGCATGGCCCGGGCGGAACGGCGCAAAGGGATGTAGCAAATGCTGTGGATGAGGGAGCGGGCTCCGTCATCCACATCAAGTCACAAGAAAGTCAGTCTTCCTTGCCCTTGTTGCGCACGGCACGCTGCAATTCCCGGTTGGAATCGCGCTCGCGCTCGGTATCACGCTTGTCGTATTCCTTCTTGCCCTTGCCCAGTGCGATCTCGCACTTGACCAGGTGCTTGCTCCAGTACCACGACAGGCAGACACAGGCGTAGCCCTTTTGCTGCACGGCGGCGTGGAGCTTTTCCAGCTCGCGGGCATTGAGCAACAGCTTGCGCGTGCGCACCGGGTCGGCGATCACGTGGGTGCTCGCGGTCATCAGCGGCGTGATATGACTGCCGAGCAGCCATGCCTCGCCGTCTTTGAGCAGCACATAACTGTCGACCAGCTGCAGCTTGCTGGCACGCAGACTTTTTACTTCCCAGCCGGCCAGGACCAGACCAGCCTCGAAACGATGTTCGATGAAGTAATCGTGTCGCGCCTTTTTATTTTGCGCGATGGTCCCTGTTGGGTGTTTCTTTTGTTTAGCCATAGGGGCGGCATTATAGGGAGTTGCGAGCGCGTCGGCTACGGTCAACCTGCGTGCTTGAGCGTGTTGAATGAATCCCGGACAATGCAGGCTGGTTTTTGATTTTTTTCTTTCGCGAATCCTGTTGTCCTTTCGCGATGTTTGCCGCTCAGCTGTGGAAATAACGCTCACATGACGACGCATATTCAACGTTCGGCCCTGCTGCCTTATCCGGCACAGGCGCTCTATGACCTGGTCAACGACGTGGCGCGTTACCCGGAGTTCCTGCCTTGGTGTTCGACTGCCGAGGTGTTGGAGAGCAGTGATGAGCACATGGTTGCCAGCGTGGGGGTGGCAAAGGGCGGCTTGAGCCAGCACTTTGTCACGCGCAACACGCTGGTGCCCGGGCAGTCCATCGAGATGAATCTCGAAGAAGGTCCGTTCACTCAGTTGCACGGTGTGTGGGTGTTCAAGGCGTTGAACGAGAAAGCCTGCAAGATCAGCCTGGACCTGTCGTTCGACTATGCCGGCCCTATCGTGCGTGCCACCCTGGGGCCACTGTTCAATCAGGCGGCGAATACTCTGGTGGACGCGTTTTGCCAGCGCGCCAAGCAAATGCATGGCTGAGCCATTGGTTGAAATCGAGGTGGTGTACGCCGCGGTGGATCGCCAGGTGTTGATGAGCCTGGCAGTAGCACCGGGCTCAACCCTCAGGGCCGCAGTGTTGGGCTCGGGGATGGCTGCGCAATTTCCTGAGCTGAATCTGCAGGATTGCCCCTTGGGGATTTTCGGCAAGGTGGTGGCAGACGCTGACGTGCGTGTGGTGCAGGCTGGAGACCGAATCGAGATCTATCGGCCATTGCTGGCAGATCCGATGGAGATACGTCGCTTGCGTGCGGCCAAGGCTGCCAAGGCAAAACAGCAGAATTCATAGCTTGAGAAACGGCAGACAACAAAAAGCCCGGCATGCCGGGCTTTTTATCGAGCGTTACAAACTTACTGCGGGCTGGCGTCCAGAGGTTCTGGAGTTGGCACCGGAACGGTTTGTACGCCGTCGACGCCTTTCTGGATCTCGTCCAGCAAGGAGCCAGGCTTGGCCGGTACCTCGGACTTGGGCTTCTCCTCGTTCTGCGCGGGCGCAGGAGCGGTGGTGCCGTTGTCCTTGCCCAGCAAGGCTTCATCGCGGCTTACGCCCGGTTTGAAGTCCCCCGACAGGCTGACGAGCTGGTCATTGCCATTGAAGATGACACTGACCCGCTCCTGCTGGCGTTCACCGCCACCAGGTTGGATGCTATAGAGATAATCCCAGCGATCGGCATGGAATGTGTCGGTCAGCAGGGGATTGCCCATGATAAACCGTACTTGCCGTCGGGTCATTCCCGGGCGTAACTGGTCTATCATGTCCTGCGTGACGACATTGCCCTGCTGGATGTCGATTTTGTAAACCCCGGGGAATGAACAACCGGCGAGTGCGAGCAGTCCCACAAAGGTGAAACTGGTTAGCAAGAGCTTGGTGTTTTGCATCGGTGGGCGACTTCCACTATCTTGGCTGGGACAACGTAAACGCCGATCATACCCGTATTAAGAGAAGCTGCGAAGCAGCATCCGCGAGAAAGCTAACCATGGTTGAAAATAGCGAACTACGCAAAGCCGGTCTTAAAGTGACTCTGCCACGAGTCAAGATTCTACAAATGCTCGATTCTGCTGAGCAGCGCCACATGAGTGCCGAGGATGTATACAAGGCGCTGATGGAGTCTAACGAGGACGTCGGCCTGGCCACGGTTTACCGTGTTCTGACCCAGTTTGAAGCAGCAGGACTGGTGGTTCGTCATAATTTCGACGGCGGTCATGCAGTGTTCGAATTGGCCGACGGCGGTCATCACGACCACATGGTTGACCTGGATACCAATGAGGTTATCGAGTTCACCAGTCCGGAAATCGAGAAGCTCCAGCACATGATCGCTGAGCAGCATGGATTCGATTTGGTGGACCACAATCTGGTTCTCTACATACGTAAGAAAAAGTAAGAAAGCTACGCAGATTCGCTCTGCGAAACGATCGAAGGCGACCCTAGGGTCGCCTTCGTGCTTTCTATAGAAAGAAAATACTCAGTAAGCCAGGCTTCAGGCCTTCGCGGTTACCACCATTTTCTTCGCGTGAGCCAAGGACTCCTTGGTCAAGTCGATGCCGCCGAGCATCCGCGCCACTTCTTCTACCCGTTCGGTCTTGTTCAGCTTGGACACGGCGGTATGGGTCGCATCGCTGCCTCGCACCTTGTGCACGAACAAGTGCTGATGCCCTTGGGCAGCTACTTGTGGCAAGTGGGTAACGGTCAGTACCTGGCCGCGATCGCCCAGCCGGCGCAGCAACTGGCCCACGATCTCGGCAGTCGGGCCGCCGATCCCTACGTCCACTTCATCGAATACCAGTGTTGGCACGCGAGAGGTCTGGGCGGTGATCACCTGAATCGCCAGGCTGATCCGCGACAGCTCGCCGCCGGAAGCTACCTTTGCCAGTGCCTTGAGTGGCTGGCCCGGGTTCGCGCTGACCAGCAGTTCTACCTGTTCAAGGCCGTTGGGCAGCAGTTCATTGCTGGTGTTAGTGTGCAACTCGATGGTGAAGCGCCCGCCGGGCATGCCCAGGCGCTGGATTTCCTGCTCCACCGCGCTGGCCAGGCCGGTCGCTGCCTGATGGCGCAGGTCGCTGAGTTCTCGGGCTTTCTCGTGATAATGGCGAGCAAAGGACGCCAGCTCTTCACCCAGTCGCTCGATGGATTCGTCGTTGGCGTTCAGGGTTTCAATTTCATCCAGCAGCTTTTGCTGCATGGTTGCGACTTCGGTCGGCTGGATCCGGTGTTTGCGCGCCAGGGTGTAGATGGTGTCCAGGCGCTCTTCTATATCCTGCAGGCGGGCTGGGTCGGCATCGAAGTGATCGAGAAAGCGGTTCAGTTCGCCCACGGCTTCTTCTACCTGGATTTGCGCGCTGGTCAGCAGAGTGGTGGCTTCGTTCAGCGAGCCTGATGCGTTATTCACGCTGGATAGCCGGTTCAGGCTGGCAGTCAGGGCGTTGAGCACATTGCCGGAATCACTTTCGCTGCACTGCTCCACCACTTGCCGACAGATGCCCAGCAGGGTTTCGGCGTTGGTGAGGTTCTTGTGTTCCTGTTCCAGTTGCTCCAGTTCCGTCTCGCCGAGCCCCAGGCTTTCCAGTTCTTCCAGTTGGTAGCTGAGCAACTGGTGACGGGCGCGCTGCTCGTCGCCGGAGTTGGAGAGGCGCTCCAGCTCCTGGCGGGTCTGGCGCCAGCGCTGCGCGGCCAATTGCACCTGGCGCGCAAGATCGGTGGCGCCGGCGTACTCGTCGAGGAGTCGGCGATGGGTGTCGGTTTTCAGCAGGGACTGGTGTTCATGCTGGCTGTGGATATCGATCAGCAGTTCGCCCAGGGCTTTCAGGTCGCCGAGCGGGCAGGGCGTGCCATTTATATAGCCGCGGGAGCGCCCTTCGGCCGTGATCACCCGGCGCAGGATGCACGGGCCTTCATTGTTAAGGTCGCGCTCGGCAAGCCAGGCCTCGGCTTCCGGGATATCGGCCAGGTCAAAGGTGGCGAGGATATCGGCCTTGTCGGCGCCCGGGCGTACCACCCCGCTGTCGGCGCGATCACCCAGGGTCAGGCCCAGGGCGTCGAGCATGATCGACTTGCCGGCGCCGGTTTCGCCTGTGATTACGCTCATCCCGCGATCCAGTTCAAGATCCAGATGTTCAACGATGGCGTAGTTATGTACGGACAGGTGCACCAGCATGACGGCCGCTCCCAGGCTTTAGGTCTGGTTATTTATACAGTGTTTTGTTTGAAGGTGACAATCCTGATGTTTAGTCCGATTTGCTTGAATAAATCGCTTTTTAAGCGCAACAGGGAATGATTGATAAGAATTGATCCAGGACAAGTGAAAGACTTTTGGTAACGCCTCAACCCTTGAACCTGAAAATTGTGGCCCCATATACCGGAACAGAAGCGCGAGTCGAGTTCGCGCATGATTTTGAAAGGAGAAATCTATGGCTGACGAACAGACGCAGGATACGCAAAATCCAGACGCCAACCAGGCCGCAGGTGAAGACCTGGCCGCTCGTGTGCAAGTGCTCGAAGAGCAATTGGCAGGCGCACAGGATCAATCGTTGCGTGTTGCCGCCGATCTGCAGAACGTCCGCCGCCGCGCCGAGCAGGATGTAGAAAAAGCTCACAAATTCGCCCTGGAAAAATTTGCCGGTGATCTGTTGCCGATCATCGACAGCCTGGAGCGTGGCCTTGAGCTGTCCAATCCGGACGACGAAAACATCCGCCCAATGCGCGAAGGGATCGAACTGACCCTGAAAATGTTCCAGGACACCCTGAAGCGTTATCAGCTGGAAGCCATCGATCCGCAAGGCGGCGAGCCGTTCAATGCCGAGCATCACCAGGCAATGGCGATGCAGGAAAACGCTGATCTTGAGCCGAACAGCGTATTGAAGGTGTTCCAGAAGGGTTACCAGCTCAACGGTCGCTTGCTGCGCCCGGCAATGGTTGTGGTGAGCAAGGCTCCTGCACCGGTTGCACCTTCTATTGATGAGCAGGCTTGAAATAAGTCGTAACGGCCCCATCTATAAGTCAAGCGTTTAAGTACTGCCGCAGTTAGCCACCACTGCTGCGGCAAAAAAATCTAAGTTTCGGGAGAGTAAATCATGGGCAAAATTATCGGTATCGACCTGGGGACTACCAACTCCTGCGTCTCCGTGCTGGAAAACGGCGTATCCAAAGTTATTGAAAACGCCGAAGGCGCACGCACCACTCCGTCCATCGTGGCTTATGCCAACGACGGCGAAATCCTGGTGGGCCAGTCCGCCAAGCGTCAAGCTGTGACCAATCCGCATAACACCCTGTACGCGGTGAAGCGTCTGATCGGTCGTAAGTTCGACGAAGAAGTCGTACAGAAAGACATCAAGATGGTCCCGTACAAAATCGCCAAGGCTGACAACGGTGACGCCTGGGTTGAAGTGAACGGCCAGAAAATGTCGCCGCCACAAATCTCGGCTGAAATCTTGAAAAAGATGAAGAAAACCGCCGAAGACTACCTCGGTGAAGCCGTGACTGAAGCGGTGATCACCGTTCCGGCCTACTTCAACGACAGCCAGCGCCAGGCGACCAAAGACGCCGGCCGTATTGCTGGCCTGGACGTGAAGCGTATCATCAACGAACCAACCGCAGCCGCTCTGGCCTACGGTATGGACAAGGCCAAGGGCGACCACACTGTGATCGTTTACGACCTGGGTGGCGGTACCTTCGACGTTTCCGTGATCGAAATCGCTGAAGTCGATGGCGAGCACCAGTTCGAAGTGTTGGCCACCAACGGTGACACGTTCCTGGGCGGTGAAGACTTTGACATTCGTCTGATCGACTACCTCGTTGACGAATTCAAGAAAGAAAGCGGCATGAACCTCAAGGGTGACCCGCTGGCCATGCAGCGCCTGAAAGAAGCCGCTGAGAAAGCCAAGATCGAACTGTCTTCGAGCAATTCGACCGACGTGAACCTGCCGTACATCACTGCAGACGCTACCGGTCCTAAGCACTTGAACGTGAAAATCTCCCGCGCCAAGCTGGAAGCGCTGGTAGAAGACCTGGTTCAACGCACCATCGAGCCTTGCCGCATTGCGCTGAAAGACTCGGGTATCGACGTTGGCGCGATCAACGACGTGATCCTGGTGGGCGGTCAGACCCGTATGCCACTGGTTCAGAAGCTGGTTACCGAGTTCTTCGGTAAAGAAGCGCGTAAAGACGTGAACCCGGACGAAGCAGTTGCCATGGGTGCTGCCATCCAGGGCGCGGTATTGGCCGGCGACGTGAAAGACGTTCTGCTGCTGGACGTAAGCCCGCTGACCCTGGGTATCGAAACCATGGGCGGCGTGATGACTGCGCTGATCGAGAAAAACACCACGATTCCTACCAAGAAATCGCAAGTGTTCTCGACTGCCGACGACAACCAGGGCGCCGTGACCATTCACGTGCTGCAAGGTGAGCGTAAGCAAGCCGGTCAGAACAAGTCCCTGGGCAAGTTCGACCTGGCCGAGATTCCACCAGCACCACGTGGCGTGCCACAAATTGAAGTGACCTTCGACATCGACGCCAACGGCATTCTGCACGTAGGCGCCAAAGACAAGGCCACCGGCAAGACTCAGTCGATCGTGATCAAGGCTAACTCGGGTCTGTCCGAGGAAGAAATCCAGCAGATGATCCGTGACGCTGAAGCCAATGCTGACGAAGACCGCAAGTTCGAAGAACTGGCCGCTGCCCGTAACCAGGGTGATGCACTGGTTCACTCGACTCGCAAAATGATCGCTGATGCTGGCGACAAAGTGACTGCCGAAGAGAAAACTGCAATCGAAGCCGCAGTAGTTGCCCTGGAAGCCGCCGTTAAAGGCGACGACAAGGCTGCTATCGAAGCCAAGGTTGAAGAGCTGTCGAAAGTCTCTGCGCCAGTGGCTCAGAAAATGTACGCCGAACAAGGCCAGCCGGCTGACGGTGCTGCACACCAGGCAGAACCTGAAGCCAAGCACGACGATGTTGTCGATGCCGAGTTCGAAGAAGTCAAAGACCAGAAGTAACTTGGTCGCCCGGTTGACCGCTCACAAGCGGTGACTGGTAGGATGTCGCCGCGCGGGAGCTTGCTCCCGCGTTGGCGTGTCTGGGGTACGCGAATTTTTACAGCATGCGACAACGCTCGGATGCTGGCGGTGTGATCGGGAATGCTCCTGCTTTCCGGACGACAGTCACCGCGTTTTTGGCCGGTTTCCGGTTGAAAGCAGTAACGACCAGGATCGTTGAATTGACGTGAGTTGGGTCCGGGCCTGTATTGGGGCTCAACGAGTTTGGCAAGGCTCAGGAGGGTTTTGCCGGACGTCCTTAAGAGTGCAAAGACTTATGGCAAAGCGTGACTATTACGAAGTGTTGGGTGTGGAGCGCGGCTCCAGCGAGGCGGACCTGAAAAAGGCTTACCGTCGCCTGGCAATGAAGCACCACCCGGACCGTAATCCGGATAGCAAAGAATCCGAAGAGCTGTTCAAAGAGGCCAATGAGGCCTACGAATGCCTGTGTGATCCGAACAAGCGCGCCGCTTACGACCAGTATGGCCATGCTGGTGTCGACCCAAGCATGGGTGGCGGCGGTGCCGGTTTCGGTGGGCAGAACTTCTCCGATATTTTCGGCGACGTGTTCAGCGACTTCTTTGGCGGCGGCCGTGGTGGCCAGCGTGGCGGTGCCCAGCGTGGCAGCGACCTGCGCTACACCCTGGAGCTGAACCTGGAAGAAGCGGTGCGCGGTACCAGCGTCAATATCCGTGTTCCGACGCTGGTCAATTGCAAGCCGTGCGACGGTTCGGGCGCCAAGAAAGGCTCCTCGCCGATCACTTGCCCGACTTGCGGCGGTATCGGCCAGGTACGCATGCAGCAAGGCTTCTTCTCGGTGCAGCAAACCTGCCCGCGCTGCCACGGCCAGGGCAAGATCATTTCCGATCCGTGCGACTCGTGCCACGGCGAAGGGCGTGTCGAAGAGTACAAGACTCTCTCGGTGAAAGTGCCGGCGGGTGTTGATACTGGCGACCGCATTCGTCTGTCGGGCGAAGGCGAGGCGGGCACTCAGGGCGGCCCGACGGGCGACCTGTATGTGGTGATCAATGTGCGCGAGCACTCGATTTTCCAGCGCGACGGCAAGCATTTGTTCTGTGAAGTGCCGATCAGCTTTGTCGATGCGGCCCTGGGTGGCGAGCTTGAGATTCCGACGCTGGACGGTCGGGTCAAGCTGAAGATCCCTGAGGGTACGCAGACCGGCAAGCAATTCCGTATCCGTGGCAAAGGCGTTGCGCCGGTGCGCGGTGGCGGTGCTGGTGACCTGATGTGCCGTGTGGCGGTAGAGACGCCGGTGAACCTGGGGCGTCGTCAGCGCGAACTGCTGGAAGAGTTCCGCAGCTCCCTGGCCGGCGATGACACTCATTCGCCAAAGACCACCGGCTGGTTCGAAGGCGTGAAGCGCTTCTTCGGCGACCTGTAAGGAAGTGAGTATGCGACGTATCGCGGTGATGGGCGCTGCCGGGCGCATGGGCAAGACCCTGGTCGAGGCCGTGCAGGCGCGCTCGCCGGCCTCCGGGCTGACGGCGGCGATTGTTCGTCCCGGCAGCACCTTGATAGGTGCGGACGCGGGTGAGTTGGCGTCCCTGGGGCGGATCGGTGTTTCGTTGTCCGGCAATCTGGAGCAGGTTGCCGACGAGTTTGACGTGCTGATCGATTTCACCCTGCCGGACGTGATGCTGAAAAACCTGGCGTTCTGCCGCAAGGCAGGCAAGGCCATGGTGATCGGCACAACTGGCCTGAGCGCCGAGCAAAAGCAGCTGCTGGTGGAGGCGGGCAAGGATATTCCAATCGTGTTCGCGGCCAATTTCAGCGTCGGCGTCAATCTGTCGCTGAAGCTGCTCGACATGGCGGCGCGGGTGATGGGTGATGAGGCTGACATCGAGATCATCGAGACTCATCACCGGCACAAGATCGATGCGCCGTCCGGTACGGCATTGCGTATGGGCGAGGCGATTGCCGATGCCCTGGGTCGTGACCTGTCGAAGGTGGCGGTGTATGGCCGTGAAGGTCATACCGGTGCCCGCGCCCACGACACCATCGGTTTTGCCACCGTTCGCGGCGGTGATGTGGTGGGCGATCACACGGTGTTGTTCGCAACCGAGGGCGAGCGTCTTGAGATCACCCACAAGGCGTCTAGCCGCATGACGTTCGCCAAGGGTGCCGTGCGTGCGGCGCTGTGGCTTGAGGGTCGTGCGCCGGGCCTGTACGACATGCGCGACGTGCTGGACCTGCATTAAGAAGTAGCTAAAACGGGGTCTCAGGAATATGCTGAGGCCCCGTTTTTACCCGCTAGGCGACGTCCTGTCGCATTCCCCTGCCTTTAAGGCTCATTAGCGGTGGACCAAAAAAGCCTTTTTCTGTAAGCTACAGCTTTAGTGTGTCCACTAAAAGCGCGCAGAATAATTCAGTGAAGAAGCGGGGTGACGTGTCCATACGTCACTCCGCTTTTTTACAACCTGCGATCGCCCTTTCAGGCTTTATTTACGGGAGGTCTTCTTGACTAAGCCAGCCATACTCGCCCTTGCTGATGGCAGCATTTTTCGCGGCGAAGCCATTGGAGCCGACGGTCAGACCGTTGGAGAGGTGGTGTTCAACACCGCCATGACCGGCTATCAGGAAATCCTTACTGATCCTTCCTACGCCCAACAGATCGTTACCCTGACCTATCCGCACATCGGCAACACCGGTACTACACCGGAAGACGCCGAGTCTGATCGTGTCTGGTCGGCTGGCCTGGTCATTCGTGACCTGCCACTGGTAGCGAGCAACTGGCGTAACACGATGTCCCTGTCCGATTACCTGAAAGCCAACAACGTTGTGGCGATCGCCGGTATCGATACGCGTCGCCTGACACGCATCCTGCGTGAAAAAGGCTCGCAGAACGGCTGCATCATGGCCGGTGACAACATCTCCGAAGAAGCAGCGATCGCAGCGGCCCAAGGTTTCCCTGGCCTGAAAGGCATGGATCTGGCGAAAGTCGTCAGCACCAAGGAAACGTACGAGTGGCGCTCCACCGTCTGGGACTTGAAGACCGACAGCCACGCGACCATCGAAGCTTCCGAACTGCCGTACCACGTCGTGGCCTACGACTACGGTATCAAGCACAACATCCTGCGCATGCTGGTCGAGCGCGGTTGCCGCGTGACCGTGGTGCCTGCGCAGACCCCGGCCAACGACGTACTGGCCCTGCAGCCCGACGGCGTGTTCCTGTCCAACGGCCCGGGTGACCCGGAGCCTTGCGACTACGCCATCAAGGCGATCAAGGAAGTGCTGGAAACCGAGATCCCGGTGTTCGGCATCTGCCTCGGCCACCAACTGCTGGCCCTGGCCTCCGGCGCCAAGACCCTGAAAATGGGTCACGGCCACCACGGTGCCAACCACCCGGTGCAGGACCTGGACACTGGTGTCGTGATGATCACCAGCCAGAACCACGGTTTTGCGGTGGATGAAGCGACGCTGCCGGGCAACGTCCGGGCGATTCACAAGTCGCTGTTCGACGGTTCCCTGCAAGGTATCGAGCGCACCGACAAGAGCGCGTTCAGCTTCCAGGGCCACCCTGAAGCAAGCCCGGGCCCGAACGACGTAGCGCCGCTGTTCGACCGTTTCATCAATGAGATGGCCAAGCGACGCTAACTGAGCGGCCTGAGGGCGGCCCGGGAAACCGGCGGCCCCCTCGGGCTCTTCAAAGATTGTTCAAGACGGCTTGCCGACTGACCTGCGGATTTGAGTGACAAACCCATGCCAAAACGTACAGACATAAAAAGCATCCTGATTCTCGGCGCTGGCCCGATCGTGATCGGCCAGGCCTGCGAATTCGACTACTCCGGCGCCCAGGCCTGTAAGGCCCTGCGCGAAGAGGGCTACCGCGTCATCCTGGTGAACTCCAACCCGGCCACCATCATGACCGACCCGGACATGGCCGACGCCACCTACATCGAGCCGATCAAGTGGCAGACCGTTGCCAAGATCATCGAGAAAGAGCGTCCGGACGCCCTGCTGCCAACCATGGGTGGCCAGACCGCCCTGAACTGCGCACTGGACCTGGAGCGCGAAGGCGTACTGGAGAAGTTCGGCGTAGAGATGATCGGCGCCAATGCCGACACCATCGACAAGGCTGAAGACCGTTCGCGTTTCGACAAGGCCATGAAGTCCATCGGCCTTGATTGCCCGCGTTCCGGTATCGCCCACAGCATGGAAGAGGCCAATGCGGTCCTGGAGCGCCTGGGCTTCCCGTGCATCATCCGTCCGTCTTTCACCATGGGCGGCACCGGCGGCGGTATCGCTTACAACCGTGAAGAGTTCGAAGAAATCTGCGCCCGCGGCCTGGACCTGTCTCCGACCAAAGAGCTGCTGATCGACGAATCCCTGATCGGCTGGAAAGAATATGAGATGGAGGTTGTCCGCGATAAGAAGGACAACTGCATCATCGTCTGCTCGATCGAAAACTTCGACCCGATGGGCGTGCACACCGGTGACTCGATCACCGTTGCGCCGGCACAGACCCTGACGGACAAGGAATACCAGATCATGCGTAACGCCTCTTTGGCGGTGCTGCGTGAGATCGGTGTGGAAACCGGTGGCTCCAACGTCCAGTTCGGCATCTGCCCGGACACTGGCCGCATGGTTGTGATCGAGATGAACCCGCGTGTATCGCGTTCTTCGGCGCTGGCATCGAAAGCTACCGGCTTCCCGATTGCGCGCATCGCCGCCAAGCTGGCGATCGGTTACACCTTGGACGAGCTGCAGAACGAAATCACCGGCGGCGCAACGCCAGCTTCCTTCGAGCCGTCGATCGATTACGTCGTCACCAAGCTGCCACGTTTCGCTTTCGAGAAATTCCCGAAAGCCGACGCCCGCCTGACCACTCAGATGAAGTCGGTCGGTGAAGTCATGGCCATCGGCCGGACCTTCCAGGAGTCCCTGCAGAAAGCCCTGCGCGGCCTGGAAGTGGGCGTTTGCGGCCTGGACGAGAAGCTCGACCTGAGCAACCCGGAAAGCATGAGCGTGCTCAAGCGCGAGCTGACCGTGCCGGGTGCCGAGCGTATCTGGTACGTGGCCGATGCTTTCCGCGCCGGCATGACCGTCGAAGACATCTTCGGCATGAACATGATCGACCCGTGGTTCCTGGTGCAGATCGAAGATCTGATCAAGGAAGAAGAGAAGGTCAAGACCCTCGGTCTGTCCTCCATCGACCGCGACCTGATGTTCCGCCTCAAGCGCAAAGGTTTCTCCGACATGCGTTTGGCCAAGCTGCTGGGCGTGACCGAGAAGAACCTGCGCACCCATCGCCACAAGCTGGACATCTTCCCGGTCTACAAGCGCGTTGATACCTGTGCGGCCGAGTTCGCCACCGACACCGCATACATGTACTCCACCTACGAGGAAGAGTGCGAAGCCGCGCCGTCGGGCCGCGACAAGATCATGATCCTGGGCGGCGGTCCAAACCGTATCGGCCAAGGCATCGAGTTCGATTATTGCTGCGTACACGCCGCTCTCGCCCTGCGCGAAGACGGGTACGAGACCATCATGGTCAACTGCAACCCGGAAACTGTTTCTACTGACTACGACACTTCCGACCGTCTGTACTTCGAGCCGGTAACGCTGGAAGACGTACTGGAAATCTGCCGTGTCGAGAAGCCAAAAGGCGTGATCGTCCAGTACGGCGGCCAAACCCCGTTGAAACTGGCTCGCGCACTCGAAGCTGCTGGCGTGCCGATCATCGGTACCAGCCCTGACGCTATCGACCGTGCCGAAGACCGTGAACGCTTCCAGCAGATGGTTGAGCGCCTGAACCTGCGTCAGCCGCCAAACGCCACTGTGCGCAGCGAAGACGAAGCGATCCGCGCGGCCAGCAAGATTGGTTACCCGCTGGTGGTGCGTCCGTCCTACGTACTGGGCGGCCGGGCGATGGAAATCGTCTACGAAGAAGACGAACTCAAGCGTTACCTGCGTGATGCGGTGAAAGTGTCCAACGACAGCCCGGTGCTGCTGGACCACTTCCTCAACTGCGCCATCGAGATGGACGTGGATGCGGTCTGCGACGGCACCGACGTGGTGATCGGCGCGATCATGCAGCACATCGAACAGGCTGGCGTTCACTCCGGTGACTCCGCTTGCTCGCTGCCGCCATACTCGCTGCCTGCACACATCCAGGACGAGATGCGCGAACAGGTCAAGAAAATGGCCCTGGAGCTGGGCGTGGTCGGCCTGATGAACGTACAGTTGGCGCTGCAAGGCGAAGACATCTACGTCATCGAAGTCAACCCGCGCGCCTCGCGTACCGTGCCGTTTGTTTCCAAGTGCATCGGTGTTTCCCTGGCAATGATTGCTGCCCGTGTGATGGCCGGTAAGACCTTGAAGGAAATCGGCTTCACCAAGGAAATCATTCCGAACTTCTACAGTGTGAAAGAGGCGGTGTTCCCATTCGCCAAATTCCCTGGTGTGGACCCGATCCTGGGCCCGGAGATGAAGTCCACCGGTGAAGTGATGGGCGTGGGCGATACCTTCGGTGAAGCATTCGCCAAAGCCCAGATGGGCGCCAGCGAAGTGCTGCCTACCGGCGGTACTGCGTTCATCAGCGTGCGCGATGATGACAAGCCGCTGGTTGCAGGCGTGGCCCGTGATCTGATCAACTTGGGCTTCGAAGTCGTGGCCACTGCCGGGACCGCCAAGCTGATCGAGGCTGCCGGCCTGAAAGTGCGTCGCGTGAACAAGGTGACGGAAGGCCGTCCACACGTGGTCGACATGATCAAGAATGACGAAGTCACCCTGATCATCAACACCACCGAAGGTCGCCAGTCGATCGCGGACTCCTACTCCATTCGTCGTAACGCCTTGCAGCACAAGATCTACTGCACCACCACCATTGCTGCTGGCGAAGCTATCTGCGAAGCGCTGAAGTTCGGTCCTGAAAAAACCGTGCGTCGCTTGCAGGATCTACACGCAGGATTGAAGGCATGATCAAATACCCAATGACCGTCCAGGGCGCAAAAGCCCTGGAAGAAGAGCACGCCCACTTGACCAAGGTCGTCCGTCCGAAGCTGAGCCAGGACATCGGTACGGCCCGGGAATTGGGTGACCTGAAGGAAAACGCTGAATACCATGCTGCCCGCGAGCAGCAAGGTATGGTCGAGGCGCGGATCCGTGACATCGAAGGCCGCCTGCAGAATTCGGTGGTTATCGACGTCACGACCATCCCGCATACCGGCAAGGTGATTTTCGGCACCACCGTGGAAATCGCCAACGTCGAGACTGACGAAAGCGTGGTTTACCACATCGTGGGTGAAGACGAGGCCGACTTCAAACTCGGCAAGATCTCCGTCGGTTCGCCGCTGGCCCGCGCCTTGATTGCCAAGGAAGAGGGTGACGTGGTGGCCGTCAAGACGCCTGGTGGCGTGATCGAGTACGAGATTGTCGAAGTTCGTCACATCTGAAAGACGGCGCCCGCTTCGTGCGGGCGCCATGCTTTGGCAGTTTGCCCAGATGCTTTGGGTTGGCGGCCTATGGCTGTTACATATTGGTGTGCTGCCGGCGCTGGGCCTGATTGGCCTGGCACCGTTGCTGATCGATGAGGTCAGCGGATTATTAAGCGCGTTGCTGGTAGGTTTTGCAGCGGCGTGCGTGACGCTTCAGGCGCTGGTGCTGATCAAGGCCGAAGGCTTGGGGAGTCTGTGGCGGGATATTCGCGGGCAACTGCTGTTGATGGCGCTGTATGCGTGCGCAATGTTTTGCGTGGTGCGCATCTTTCTGCCGGAGGCGTTGCGCTGGCAGCTGTTCAGCTATCTTGTGCTAGGGTTTTCCGGGTTGGTGCTGGTTGTACAGCCGGCGCCAGGATGGAGTGGCAGGGCGTGCGAAGCACGCCCGTGACCCTTGTTTCACTTGAAGCGGTGTACGTTCGACAGTTGCTTGTTGGCGCTGAAGTTCTTGCGATACAGCAGCGCCATCTTGCCGATGACCTGAACCAGGTCCGCTTTGCCAGCCTTGCACAGTTCTGCAATAGCTGCCAGGCGCGCCTCGCGATCAAGGATGCTGACCTTGATCTTGATTAGCTCGTGATCGCTCAATGCGCGTTCAAGTTCGGCTAACACACCTTCAGTCAAACCGTTGTCAGCCACAATCAAAACTGGTTTCAGATGGTGGCCAATGGATTTGTACTGTTTCTTCTGCTCTTGAGTGAGCGGCATAATCTGACCCCTGCGTCTGATCTTGTAAAAAGCGGCGGCCAGTTTACCCGAGCGAGTCCGGGACCGCCCAGTTAATCACGACCCGTTTTATTTTCGAGGTGGCCCGTGGCCCGTTCCAAAACTAGCCTTAAGTGGCTGCAAGAGCATTTCAACGACCCTTACGTCAAAATGGCGCAAAAGGATGGCTACCGTTCCCGGGCCAGCTACAAACTGCTGGAGATCCAGGAAAAGGACAAGTTGATCCGTCCTGGCATGAGCGTTATCGACCTGGGTGCCGCCCCGGGTGGCTGGTCCCAGGTGACCAGTCGTCTGATTGGTGGACAAGGTCGTTTGATCGCTTCCGACATCCTGGAAATGGACAGCATCCCTGACGTGACCTTTGTTCACGGCGATTTTACCCAGGATGAAGTGCTGGCACAGATCCTTGAGGCCGTCGGAAATTCGCAGGTAGACCTTGTGATTTCCGATATGGCCCCCAATATGAGTGGATTACCGGCTGTTGATATGCCGCGAGCCATGTTCCTGTGCGAATTGGCACTGGACCTGGCAGGACGGGTACTGCGTCCGGGTGGTGACTTCCTGGTCAAGGTCTTCCAGGGTGAAGGCTTCGACGAGTATCACAAGAACATCCGCAAACTGTTCGACAAGGTACAGACACGCAAGCCTGACTCTTCCCGGGACAGGTCTCGCGAGCAGTATTTGCTGGGTCGCGGCTTCCGTGGCATTGAAGGCGCTGCCAGTGAAGAGCGTTTTTGAGAAATTTGACGGAGGCGATAGGTTTTTTTATATCGCTTTCGTCACGAAGCTTTACGAATATTGTGTAGTCAAAGTTTCACAAAGGGTTACAGACGGCGCCTGCCAGAGTTGTAGGTAATGTAGTAAGTTAGGCCGGTGAATATCATGCGAAGCACGCGCCAGTAGCGGAGCTTGCTTCAGAGGGTAGTTAATTGAACGATATGGCAAAGAATCTGATCCTGTGGTTGATCATCGCGGCTGTCCTCGTGACGGTGATGAACAACTTCTCCAGCCCTAACGAGCCGCAGACCCTCAACTATTCCGACTTCATCCAGCAAGTTAAGGATGGCAAGGTCGAGCGCGTAGCAGTTGATGGCTACGTGATTACCGGCAAGCGCAACGATGGCGACAGCTTCAAGACCATCCGTCCGGCAATCCAGGACAATGGCCTGATCGGCGACCTGGTGGATAACCACGTGGTTGTCGAAGGCAAGCAGCCTGAGCAGCAGAGCATCTGGACCCAGCTCCTGGTGGCCAGCTTCCCGATACTGGTGATTATCGCCGTGTTCATGTTCTTCATGCGCCAGATGCAAGGTGGTGCGGGAGGCAAGGGCGGGCCGATGAGCTTCGGCAAGAGCAAGGCACGCCTGCTCTCCGAAGACCAGGTGAAAACTACCCTGGCTGACGTTGCCGGTTGCGACGAAGCCAAGGAAGAAGTGGGCGAACTGGTTGAGTTCCTGCGCGATCCGGGCAAGTTCCAGCGCCTGGGTGGCCGTATTCCTCGCGGTGTGCTGATGGTTGGCCCGCCAGGTACCGGTAAAACCCTGTTGGCCAAGGCCATTGCCGGCGAAGCCAAAGTACCTTTCTTCACCATTTCCGGTTCCGATTTCGTCGAAATGTTCGTCGGTGTCGGTGCCAGCCGTGTTCGCGACATGTTCGAACAGGCCAAGAAACACGCGCCTTGCATCATCTTCATCGATGAAATCGACGCCGTTGGTCGCCATCGTGGCGCCGGCATGGGTGGCGGTCATGATGAGCGTGAGCAGACTCTTAACCAGTTGCTGGTTGAGATGGACGGTTTCGAAATGAACGACGGCATCATCGTAATCGCCGCAACCAACCGTCCAGACGTACTCGACCCTGCGCTGCTGCGTCCGGGCCGTTTTGACCGTCAGGTCGTTGTCGGTTTGCCAGACATCCGCGGTCGTGAGCAGATCCTGAAAGTACACATGCGCAAAGTGCCAATGGGCGACGACGTGGCTCCGGCCGTGATTGCCCGTGGTACTCCAGGCTTCTCCGGTGCCGACCTTGCCAACCTGGTGAACGAGGCGTCGCTGTTTGCCGCCCGTACCGGCAAGCGCATCGTTGAAATGAAGGAGTTCGAGCTGGCGAAAGACAAGATCATGATGGGCGCAGAGCGCAAATCCATGGTCATGTCCGAGAAAGAGAAGCAGAACACCGCTTATCATGAAGCCGGTCACGCCATTGTTGGCCGCGTTGTGCCTGAGCATGACCCAGTCTACAAGGTATCGATCATTCCTCGTGGCCGGGCGCTGGGCGTCACCATGTTCCTGCCGGAAGAGGATCGCTACAGCCTCTCCAAGCGTGCCTTGATCAGCCAGATCTGCTCGCTGTATGGCGGCCGGATCGCCGAAGAGATGACCCTTGGCTTCGACGGTGTTACCACCGGTGCCTCCAACGACATCATGCGTGCCAGCCAGATTGCGCGGAACATGGTGACCAAGTGGGGTCTGTCGGAGAAACTCGGTCCTTTGATGTATGCCGAGGAAGAAGGCGAAGTATTCCTGGGTCGCGGTGGTGGTGGTCAAGCTGCCAGCTTCTCCGGCGAGACAGCCAAGCTGATCGACTCCGAGGTGCGCAGCATCATTGACCAGTGCTACGGCACGGCCAAGCAGATCCTCACCGACAACCGCGACAAGCTCGACGCCATGGCTGATGCCCTGATGAAGTACGAGACCATTGATGCCGAGCAGATTGACGACATCATGGCCGGTCGTACGCCTCGCGAGCCTCGCGATTGGGAAGGTGGTTCGGGTACTTCGGGCACGCCGCCAGTGGTACAGAACGAACGCCCTGAAGCCCCGATCGGCGGCCCGGCTGCTGACCATTAAGGTTTGAAATGACTTCTGCGTTGTCCTCGACCCGGTTGCCTTGCGGCAGCCGGGTTCTTGATTTGGCCCATACACACGTTATGGGCATTCTTAATGTAACCCCTGATTCCTTTTCCGATGGTGGTCGCTTCAGTCAGCTTGATGCTGCGTTGCGCCATGCGGAAGCGATGGTGGCTGCCGGTGCGACTCTGATTGACGTCGGTGGCGAATCAACCCGGCCCGGTGCGCGCGCAGTTTCTCCCCTGGAGGAGCTGGAACGGGTTGCTCCGATTGTCGAGCGCATCCATCAAGAGCTGGACGTCATCATCTCTGTCGACACCTCGACCCCTGCCGTTATGCGCGAAACTGCGCGGCTGGGTGCAGGGTTGATCAACGATGTGCGCTCTTTGCAGCGCGATGGCGCTCTGGATGCGGCCGCCGCGACGGGGCTGCCGGTTTGCCTGATGCATATGCTTGGCGAGCCGGGCACGATGCAGGACGACCCGCATTACGACAATCTGGTCGGTGAAGTGAAAGGTTTTCTTGCCGAGCGCATGGCTCAATGCGCGGCGGTGGGGATTGCTCCCGAGCGGATAATCCTCGACCCGGGATTTGGCTTTGCCAAGACCTTGCAGCACAATTTAAGCCTGTTCAAGCATATGGAATCCCTGCATGCCCTTGGTCGCCCCTTGTTGGTCGGGGTTTCGCGCAAGAGCATGATAGGTCTGGCGTTGAATCGTCCGGTGGGTGAGCGGCTGCATGGCGGCCTGGCACTTGCGGCACTTGCCGTGGTCAAGGGTGCGCGCATCTTGCGCGTGCATGACGTGGCCGAGACGATAGATGTAGTGCGGATGATCGCAGCGGTTGAATCAGCCGAATAAGAATGATGGAGCACTTATGACTAAAAAGTATTTTGGCACCGATGGCATTCGCGGTCGGGTCGGCGAATTCCCGATTACTCCCGATTTCATGCTCAAGCTGGGCTGGGCCGCCGGCATGGCGTTCCGCAGCATGGGGGCCTGCCGTATCCTGGTGGGTAAGGACACGCGTATCTCGGGTTATATGTTTGAGTCTGCGCTGGAGGCAGGTCTGTCTGCTGCCGGCGCTGATGTGATGCTGTTGGGGCCGATGCCTACGCCAGCGATCGCTTACCTGACGCGTACCTTTCATGCTGAAGCCGGTATCGTGATCAGCGCTTCGCACAATCCCCACGATGACAACGGCATCAAGTTCTTCTCAGGCCAGGGCACCAAGCTGCCGGATGAGATCGAGCACATGATCGAAGAGTTGCTGGATGCGCCGATGACCGTCGTCGAATCGAGCAAGCTGGGCAAGGTATCGCGGATTAACGACGCTTCCGGCCGTTACATCGAATTCTGCAAAAGCAGCGTGCCTAGCAGCACCAATTTTGCCGGGTTGAAGGTCGTCATCGACTGCGCCCACGGCGCGACGTACAAAGTCGCACCGAGTGTGTTCAAGGAGCTTGGCGCAGACGTTACTGTACTGTCGGCGCAGCCGAACGGCCTGAACATCAACGACAACTGCGGCTCAACCCACATGGGGCAGTTGCAGGCGGCTGTCCTGGCTGAGCATGCCGACTTGGGCATCGCGTTCGATGGTGATGGCGACCGCGTATTGATGGTCGACCACACTGGCGCGATCGTCGATGGCGACGACCTGTTGTTCATCATCGCCCGTGACCTGCATGAGCGTAACAAGCTGCAAGGCGGCGTCGTCGGTACCTTGATGAGCAATCTTGGCCTGGAGCTGGCCCTGGCAGATCTGGGGATCCCGTTTGTGCGCGCCAATGTCGGTGACCGCTACGTGATTGCCGACCTGCTGGAGCGTAATTGGCAGGTGGGTGGCGAAAATTCCGGTCATATCGTCTGCTTCCAGCACACGACTACCGGGGATGCGATCATTGCGGCGCTGCAGGTGCTGCTGGCGCTGCGTCGCCGTGAAGAAAGCCTGGCCCAGGCGCGGCAGGCGTTGCGCAAGTGCCCGCAAGTGCTGCTCAACGTGCGCTTTGCAGGCGGTGACAACCCTATCGAGCATCCGGCTGTCAAAGAGGCCAGCGAGCGCGTGACTGCCGCCATGGCGGGGCGTGGCCGGGTCTTGCTGCGCAAGTCGGGTACCGAGCCTTTGGTGCGTGTAATGGTCGAGGGCGAGGACGAAACACAGGTTCGCGGCTATGCCGAAGAGCTGGCAAAACTGGTAACTGAAGTTTGCGCCTGAATTCGGCTTGCCAGTGATGATGTGGTTGGGTAACATCTGCGCCCACTTTGACCGACGAGGTACAGCATGCGTCGCACTATGGTAGCTGGTAACTGGAAGATGCACGGTACCCGCGCCAGTGTCGCTGAGCTGATCAATGGCCTTCGTCATTTGGCCTTGCCTAGCGGTGTTGATGTCGCGGTATTCCCGCCTTGCTTGTATATCAATCAAGTGATTGATGGCTTGAAAGGCAAGTCGATCCAGGTCGGCGCGCAGAACTCTGCGGTGGAATCCATGCAAGGTGCGTTGACCGGTGAGATTGCACCGAGTCAGCTGGTTGATGCGGGTTGTTCCCTGGTGCTTGTTGGGCACTCCGAGCGCCGCCAGATCATGGGCGAGCGTGATGGGACACTCAATCGCAAATTCGCGGCGGCACAGGCTTGCGGCTTGGTTCCGGTGTTGTGCATAGGGGAGACCCTTGAGCAGCGTGAGTCCGGTAAAACTCTTGAGGTTGTCGGGCGTCAGCTGGGCAGCATCATCGAGGAGCTGGGAGTCGGTGCCTTTGCAAATGCAGTAATTGCTTACGAGCCGGTCTGGGCCATTGGCACCGGGCTGACTGCTTCGCCGCAACAGGCGCAGGATGTGCACGCAGCCATCCGCGCGCAGTTGGCGGCAGAGAATTCTGAGGTCGCACGAGGTGTGCGGCTTCTATACGGCGGCAGCGTGAAGGCGGCCAATGCGGTCGAACTGTTCGGCATGCCGGATATCGATGGGGGGCTCATTGGTGGAGCTTCCCTGAATGCAGATGAGTTCGGTGCGATTTGTCGCGCCGCGGGAAACTGAAAAAATGCTGGAAACAGTCATCGTTGTTTTTCATCTGCTGGGTGCACTGGGCGTAGTTGCTCTGGTTTTGCTGCAGCAGGGTAAAGGTGCGGACGCTGGTGCGTCTTTCGGGGCAGGTGCTTCAAATACTGTGTTCGGAAGCCAAGGTTCCTCTACCTTTCTTAGTAAGTTTACTGCTATACTTGCCGCCGGTTTCTTCATAACCAGCTTGGGGTTAGGTTACTTTGCTAAAGAGAAAGCTCATGTGCTGACTCAAGTAGGTCTCCCAAACCCAGCAGTGTTGGAAGTACCAAAAGCAAAACCGGCTTCTGATGATGTCCCGGTGCTTCAAGAGCAAAAGTCGGCTACTCCAGCGACTGACGTACCTCCAGCTCAAGAGCAGAAGTAAGAAGGTTGTAATCGCTGTATTGCCGAGGTGGTGGAATTGGTAGACACGCAACCTTGAGGTGGTTGTGCCCATAGGGTGTAGGGGTTCGAGTCCCCTTCTCGGTACCAATTATCAGGAGAGCCCGCTGTTGCGGGCTTTCTTGTAGGTGGAAGGTTACATTGACCCTGTAAGGGATCGGTCGTATACTTCCGCCCCAGCTTTGTCGCGGGGTGGAGCAGTCTGGTAGCTCGTCGGGCTCATAACCCGAAGGTCGTCGGTTCAAATCCGGCCCCCGCAACCAGTTTTAGCGGAGCCCCTTTTAAGGGGCTTTTTGTTAGCTGGACACTTTCAACGCCGCTGTTCGACGGCGTTTCAAGGATGGGCGTTTCGCCCATTTTTTTATTTTGCACAGCATGCACATACATGCACGAGGGGGTTCAGGTGTCGAGCAAGCTAGAAGAGTTGCAGGCCTTGTTGGCCCCGGTGGTCGTGGCCCTAGGCTATGAATGCTGGGGTATTGAGTTTTCGGCTCAAGGTCGCCACTCAATGTTGCGCGTTTATATCGATAAAGAGGGCGGCGTGCTGGTGGACGATTGTGCCATTGTCAGCCGTCAGATCAGCGGTGTCCTGGATGTTGAAGATCCGATCTCCGTTGAATACACCCTCGAAGTTTCCTCGCCTGGCATGGAACGCCCACTGTTCACTATTGATCAGTTTGCAAAATTTGCCGGTGAACAAGTGAAGATCAAGCTGCGCTCTCCCTTTGAAGGGCGACGCAACTTTCAGGGCCTTCTGCGCGGTGTAGAAGAGCAGGACGTCGTGGTGCAGGTAGAAGACCATGAGTTCCTGTTGCCGATCGATATGATCGACAAGGCCAACATTATTCCCAGTTTTGACTGAGACGCGGATCCCGCGGATCCAATGGCTTGCGAAAGGCGAGGCGTACGATGAGCAAAGAAGTACTGCTGGTTGTTGAGTCGGTATCCAATGAAAAGGGCGTACCGGCAAACGTGATTTTTGAAGCGCTGGAGCTGGCCCTGGCCACTGCTACCAAAAAGCGTTTTGAAGACGAAGTTGATCTGCGTGTGGAAATCAACCGCCACACCGGTGCCTACGAGACTTTCCGTCGCTGGACGGTCGTCGAAGAAGCCGATCTTGATGATCCGGCCATCGAAACCTGGCCGAGCAAGGTTGCTGAAACGCATCCGGGCGCCCAGGTCGGTGATGTCGTCGAAGAAAAGATCGAATCCATCGAGTTCGGCCGCATCGCTGCACAGACTGCCAAGCAAGTCATCGTGCAGAAGGTCCGCGAAGCCGAGCGCGCTCAAGTCGTTGACGCTTATCGCGAGCGCCTGGGGGAAATCATCTCCGGCACCGTGAAAAAAGTCACTCGCGACAACGTGATCGTCGACCTGGGTAACAACGCTGAAGCGTTGCTGGCCCGCGAAGACATCATTTCCCGCGAAACTTTCCGGGTTGGCGTGCGCTTGCGTGCGCTGCTCAAGGAAATCCGCACCGAGAACCGCGGCCCTCAGTTGATCCTGTCGCGTACCGCGCCGGAAATGCTGATCGAGCTGTTCCGCATCGAAGTGCCGGAAATTGCCGAAGGCCTGATCGAAGTCATGGCTGCGTCCCGCGATCCGGGTTCACGCGCCAAGATCGCGGTCCGCTCCAAGGACAAACGCATCGACCCGCAAGGCGCTTGCATTGGTATGCGCGGTTCGCGCGTCCAGGCAGTGTCGGGCGAATTGGGCGGTGAGCGTGTGGACATCGTCCTGTGGGACGATAACCCTGCGCAGTTCGTGATCAACGCAATGTCGCCTGCTGAAGTGGCGGCAATTATCGTTGACGAGGATGCCCATGCAATGGACATCGCCGTTGGCGCAGACAATCTGGCTCAGGCCATCGGTCGCGGTGGTCAGAACGTACGTTTGGCCAGCCAGTTGACCGGCTGGACCCTGAACGTGATGACCGAATCGGACATCCAGGCTAAGCAGCAAGCAGAAACCGGTGACATCCTGCGCAACTTCATCGACGAGCTGGAAGTCGACGAAGACCTGGCACAGGTGCTGGTAGATGAAGGCTTCACCAGCCTGGAAGAGATTGCCTACGTACCGTTGGAAGAAATGCTCAACATCGACGGCTTTGACGAAGACACCGTCAACGAGCTTCGCGCTCGGGCCAAGGATCGTTTGTTGACTAAAGCCATCGCTACTGAGGAAAAGCTGGCAGACGCCCATCCGGCCGAAGACCTGCTCTCGCTTGAGGGTATGGACAAGGATTTGGCGATGGAACTGGCGGTGCGCGGCGTAATTACCCGCGAAGACCTGGCCGAGCAGTCTATTGACGACCTGCTCGACATCGACGGCATTGACGATGATCGTGCCGGCAAGTTGATCATGGCCGCCCGAGCCCATTGGTTCGAGTAATTAGGCGCGGCCTGAGGAGAGAAGTGCATGACGCAAGTCACGGTGAAACAACTGGCCGATGAGGTCAAAACACCGGTAGAGCGCCTGTTGCAGCAGATGCGTGAGGCAGGTCTGCCGCACACCGCCGCCGACGAAGGTGTGAGCGATAGTGAGAAGCAGTCTTTGCTGACTCACTTGAAGAGCAGCCACAAGGCGAAAGTGGAAGAACCGCGCAAGATTACATTGCAGCGCAAAACCACCAGCACCCTGCGTGTTGCTGGCAGCAAGAGCATCAGCGTTGAAGTACGCAAGAAGAAAGTCTTCGTACAGCGCAGCCCGGAAGAAATCGAAGCCGAGCGCAAACGCGAACTGGAAGAACGTCGCGCAGTAGAAAATGCTGCTCGTCAGAAGGCTGAAGAAGAAGCCAAGCGTCGCGCCGAAGAAGAAGCGCGTCGCCAGCCTGCTGCTGCGCAACCTGCTAACACTGAGGCCGTTGCTGCACCTAGCGCGCCTGTTGAAGCTGTTCGTGAGGCCGCTCCGGTTGCCGCCGCGCCAGCTCCTGCAGCCGACGCTCGCAAGCGCGAAGAACCTCGCCGCCCGGACAAACCACGTGCCGACGATAACAATCGTCGTGGCAGTGGCGATGGTGAGCGCAAAAACGCTCCACATCGTGCTTCGGTCAAAGAGAAGGCGCCAGCGCCACGCGTTGCCCCACGTACTACCGACGAAGAAAGCGACAGCTTCCGTCGCGGTGGTCGCGGCAAGGCCAAGCTGAAGAAGCGCAACGCCCACGGTTTCCAGAGCCCAACCGGCCCTGTCGTGCGTGATGTGCAGATCGGCGAGACTATCACTGTTGGCGACCTCGCCAATCAGATGTCGGTCAAGGCTGCTGAAATCATCAAGTTCATGTTCAAACTGGGTACCCCAGCGACCATCAACCAGGTACTGGACCAGGAAACTGCCCAACTGGTTGCTGAAGAGCTGGGCCACAAAGTGACCCTGGTCAGCGACACCGCCCTGGAAGATTCCCTGGCCGAGTCCCTGAAGTTTGAAGGCGAGACGTTCTCCCGTGCGCCAGTCGTGACCGTAATGGGCCACGTTGACCATGGTAAGACCTCGCTGCTCGACTATATCCGTCGTGCCAAGGTAGCTGCAGGCGAAGCCGGCGGCATCACCCAGCACATCGGTGCATACCACGTTGAAACCGAACGCGGCATGGTCACCTTCCTCGACACCCCTGGTCACGCCGCGTTTACCGCCATGCGTGCCCGTGGTGCCAAGGCGACTGACATCGTGATCCTGGTAGTTGCAGCGGACGACGGCGTAATGCCGCAGACCATTGAAGCTGTCCAGCACGCTAAAGCCGCTGGTGTTCCTCTGGTTGTTGCAGTGAACAAAATCGACAAGCCGGGCGCCGATCTCGATCGCATCCGTAGCGAACTGTCGGTTCACGGCGTGACTTCCGAAGAGTGGGGCGGTGATACGCCATTCGTTTCGGTTTCGGCGAAAGTCGGTACCGGTGTAGACGAACTGCTCGAAGCTGTCCTGCTGCAAGCCGAAGTTCTTGAACTGAAAGCAACTCCATCGGCCCCGGGTCGTGGTGTTGTGGTTGAATCGCGTCTCGACAAGGGTCGTGGCCCGGTTGCAACCGTTCTGGTTCAAGACGGTACCCTGCGCCAAGGCGACATGGTCCTGGTCGGTTCGAACTATGGCCGTGTACGTGCCATGCTCGACGAGAACGGCAAGCCAATCAAGGAAGCCGGTCCTTCCATCCCTGTCGAGATCCTCGGCCTGGACGGTACCCCGGACGCTGGCGACGAGATGAGCGTGCTGTCGGACGAGAAGAAAGCCCGTGAAGTGGCTCTGTTCCGTCAAGGCAAGTTCCGCGAAGTCAAGCTGGCCCGTGCTCACGCCGGCAAGCTGGAAAACATCTTCGAGAACATGGGCCAGGCAGAGAAGAAGACGCTTAACATCGTCCTCAAATCTGACGTTCGTGGTTCCCTCGAAGCGTTGAACGGCGCCTTGAATGGCCTGGGTAACGACGAAGTGCAAGTGCGTGTGGTCGGCGGCGGTGTCGGTGGTATCACCGAATCCGATGCCAACCTGGCGCTGGCCTCCAACGCTGTACTGTTCGGCTTCAACGTGCGTGCCGATGCTGGCGCACGGAAGATCGTCGAGCAGGAAGGCCTGGACATGCGTTACTACAACGTCATCTACGACATCATCGAAGACGTCAAGAAAGCCCTCACCGGCATGCTTGGCAGCGACGTCCGGGAGAACATCCTGGGTGTGGCCGAGGTGCGTGACGTGTTCCGCTCGCCGAAATTCGGCGCGATCGCCGGTTGCATGGTTATCGAAGGTGTTGTGCACCGTAACCGTCCAATCCGTGTACTGCGTGAAGACATCGTTATCTTCGAAGGCGAGCTGGAATCCCTGCGCCGCTTCAAGGATGACGCTTCCGAAGTACGTGCCGGCATGGAATGCGGTATTGGCGTCAAGAGCTACAACGACGTCAAGGCGGGTGACAAGATCGAAGTCTACGAGAAGGTCCAGGTTGCTCGCAGCCTCTAACTCGCGTACTTCAAGGGCCACGCAGCGCCCGGGCATGCAAATGCCTGGCGCTGTGTCCGGACTCTAAACGCAACGCCCGGTCTGGCTTTTGTCAGGCCGGGCGTTTGCCGCTTTCAGACCCCACGGGTTTCACCGTGTGGCAGCAACAGGTAACAAGACATGGCAAAAGAATACAGCCGTACCCAACGTATCGGCGATCAGATGCAGCGTGAGCTGGCACAGCTGATCCGTCGTGAAGTAAAAGACCCACGTGTTGGCCTGGTCACCATCACCGCCGTTGAAGTCAGCCGTGACGTTGGTCACGCCAAGATCTTCATCACCGTGATGGGCCAGGACAACAGCGAAGAAATCGCGCAAAGCATCAAGGTGCTCAACTCCGCCGCAGGTTTCCTGCGTATGCAGTTGGCCCGTGAAATGAAGCTGCGCAGCGTTCCTCAGTTGCACTTCCACTACGACGAAAGTGTCGTGCGTGGCGCGCACCTGTCGGCACTGATCGAGCGGGCCGTGGCTGAAGACAATCAGCACCCGGAATCCGCCACGCCTGAAGACGCCAAGGAGTAATCGGTGGCTCAGGTCAAACGTATCCGTCGTAATGTCAGCGGCATCATTCTGCTCGACAAGCCCATTGGTTTTACCTCCAATGCGGCGTTGCAGAAGGTTCGCTGGCTGCTCAATGCCGAGAAGGCAGGGCACACCGGCAGCCTCGACCCCTTGGCCACCGGCGTGTTGCCGTTGTGCTTCGGCGAGGCCACCAAGTTTTCGCAATACCTGCTCGATTCCGACAAGGGCTACGAGACCCTGATGCAACTGGGCAAGACCACCACCACGGCAGACGCCGAAGGTGATGTTTTGCAGGTTCGCGAGGTGACCGTTGGTCGTGCTGATATCGAAGCTGCCTTACCTGCTTTTCGTGGGCAAATCAGTCAGATACCGCCGATGTACTCGGCTCTCAAACGTGATGGCCAGCCTCTTTACAAGCTGGCACGTGCAGGGGAAGTGGTGGAGCGCGAACCGCGTTCTGTTACTATTGCGCGCTTGGAATTGCTCGCCGCTGAAGGCGACACCGCCCGGTTGGCGGTGGACTGCAGCAAAGGCACCTATATCCGCACCCTCGTGGAAGATATCGGTGAGCAACTAGGCTGTGGCGCATACGTTGCAGAACTGCGACGCACCCAGGCAGGCCCTTTCACCCTGGCCCAGACGGTCACGCTGGAAGAGCTGGAAGCAGTGCATGCCGAAGGCGGCAACGAAGCGGTTGATCGCTTCCTGATGCCATCGGACAGCGGTTTACTGGATTGGCCATTGCTGCACTTCTCGGAGCACAGCGCGTTCTACTGGCTTAACGGCCAGCCGGTACGTGCACCGGATGCCCCGAAGTTCGGCATGGTGCGGGTACAAGATCACAACGGTCGCTTTATCGGTATCGGTGAAGTGAGCGAAGACGGGCGCATCGCGCCGCGTCGACTGATTCGGTCAGAATGACCGAAACCAGTTTGTGGTAAAAGCGCAGTAGCTTTTACTCAAACTGGAACGAGGGTGGCTGTTAGCAGGCATGGTCACTACTCATTTTTAGATACAGGGATTTGTCCCTGGCCTGTTGAAACTGCCCTTTGGGTGGTTTCCTGAAAAAAGGATTGCCTCATGGCTCTCGACGTTCAAGAAAAAGCACAAATCGTTGCTGACTATCAGCAAGCTGTTGGTGACACTGGTTCGCCAGAAGTGCAAGTTGCACTGCTGACCCACAACATCAACAAGCTGCAAGGTCACTTCAAGGCCAACGGTAAAGATCACCACTCCCGTCGTGGTCTGATCCGCATGGTAAACCAGCGTCGTAAGCTGCTGGACTACCTGAAAGGCAAGGATCTGGGTCGTTATCAGACTCTGATCGGTCGCCTGGGTCTGCGTCGCTAATAAGCGATTGCGCTAGAGGTTGGTTGGCTGTCGTGTGTCAGTGGGTTTCCCGCTGGCCCATGGCAGGCTTCCAGCCTCAAGTTTTATCTGGATACACGTTTTACCCTGGACAGGCGTTGGGCCGATTCCCGACATTGCCCAAGAATTTCGCAAGAAGACAAGTTCCCCAAGAGCCACAAAGAAGGTAGGACACCGTGAACCCGGTTATCAAAAAATTCCAGTTCGGTCAGTCGACCGTTACCCTCGAGACAGGCCGTATCGCCCGTCAAGCCTCCGGCGCAGTGCTGGTTACCGTTGACGACGACGTCACCGTATTGGTGACCGTTGTAGGCGCCAAGACCGCTGACCCAAGCAAAGGCTTCTTCCCTCTTTCCGTTCACTACCAGGAAAAGACTTACGCTGCCGGTAAGATCCCTGGTGGTTTCTTCAAGCGTGAAGGCCGTCCTTCCGAGAAAGAAACCCTGACTTCCCGACTGATCGACCGTCCGATCCGTCCGCTGTTCCCAGAAGGCTTCATGAACGAAGTGCAGGTTGTCTGCACCGTCGTTTCCACCAGCAAGAAGACCGATCCGGACATCGCTGCGATGATCGGTACCTCGGCGGCCCTGGCCATCTCCGGTATTCCTTTCGATGGCCCGATCGGCGCTGCCCGTGTTGCATTCCACGAAAGCACCGGCTACCTGCTGAACCCGACTTACGAACAACAGAAAGCTTCGAGCCTGGACATGGTCGTTGCCGGTACTTCGGAAGCCGTGTTGATGGTTGAATCGGAAGCCAAAGAGCTGACCGAAGACCAGATGCTGGGCGCTGTACTGTTTGCTCACGACGAGTTCCAGGTTGTGATCAACGCTGTCAAGGAACTGGCCGCTGAAGCTGCCAAGCCAACCTGGACCTGGGCTCCTCAGCCAGAAGCTACCGCACTGCTGGGCGCTATCCGCTCCGAGTTCGGCACCGCTATCTCCGACGCCTACACCATCACCATCAAGGCCGATCGTTACGCTCGCCTGGGTGAGTTGAAGGACCAGGTTGTTGCCAAGCTGTCCGGTGAAGAAGGCCAGCCTTCTTCCAGCGAAGTCAAAGCAGCCTTCGGCGAAATCGAATACCGCACCGTTCGCGAAAACATCGTTAACGGCAAGCCACGTATCGACGGTCGCGACACTCGCACCGTACGTCCGCTGAACATCGAAGTCGGCGTTCTGCCAAAAACCCACGGTTCGGCCCTGTTCACCCGCGGTGAAACCCAGGCCCTGGTTGTTGCAACACTGGGTACTGCCCGTGACGCACAGCTGCTGGACACCCTGGAAGGCGAGAAAAAAGACCCGTTCATGCTGCACTACAACTTCCCTCCGTTCTCGGTAGGTGAGTGTGGTCGCATGGGTGGCGCTGGTCGTCGCGAAATCGGTCACGGCCGTCTGGCCCGTCGTTCGATTGCAGCCATGTTGCCTGCCGCCGACGTGTTCCCGTACACCATTCGCGTTGTGTCGGAAATCACCGAGTCCAACGGTTCCAGCTCCATGGCTTCGGTCTGCGGCGCTTCCCTGGCTCTGATGGATGCCGGCGTTCCGATGAAGGCACCGGTTGCCGGTATCGCCATGGGCCTGGTTAAAGAAGGCGAGAAGTTCGCCATCCTGACCGACATCCTGGGCGACGAAGACCACCTGGGCGACATGGACTTCAAAGTAGCCGGTACCGCCAAAGGTGTTACCGCGCTGCAGATGGACATCAAGATCAAGGGCATCACCGAAGAAATCATGGAAATCGCTCTGGGCCAAGCCCTGGAAGCGCGCCTGAACATCCTCGGTCAGATGAACCAGATCATTGGCCAGTCCCGTACCGAACTGTCGGAAAATGCTCCGACCATGATCGCGATGAAAATCGACACCGACAAAATCCGTGATGTTATCGGTAAAGGCGGCGCGACCATTCGTGCGATCTGTGAAGAGACCAAGGCTTCGATCGACATCGAAGACGACGGCTCGATCAAGATCTTCGGCGAAACCAAGGAAGCGGCTGAAGCGGCACGTCAGCGCGTCCTGGGTATCACTGCTGAGGCGGAGATCGGCAAGATCTACGTCGGTAAGGTTGAGCGCATCGTCGACTTCGGCGCATTCGTCAACATCCTGCCGGGCAAGGACGGTCTGGTTCACATCTCCATGCTGAGCGATGCTCGCGTTGAGAAAGTGACCGACATCCTGAAAGAAGGCCAGGAAGTGGAAGTGCTGGTACTGGACGTGGACAACCGCGGCCGTATCAAGCTGTCCATCAAGGACGTAGCAGCAGCCAAGGCTTCGGGCGTTTAATCACCCCGTCGCTGCAAGCTGAAAAAGGACTCTTCGGAGTCCTTTTTTTATGCCTGCGGGAAAGTGTCGCGAAATCAGGCGTTTAGCCATACCCCAAAAGCCGCAACTTGCATGCAGGCACGTTCGTCTTCATGCAAGTTGCACGATTCCGAAAATCACCTGTTTTCATAACGTATTGTTTTATAAGGATTTAATTGGTCGCATCGAGTTGGCACACTGTCTGCAATATCCCTGTTAACGCTGCAGCATCAAGGTTTACGTACTGCAGACTTTTAATAAAACAGGAGTTACTCGTATGAAGAAGTTCGCTCTCGCTACTGCTACCGCTCTGACCCTGGCCATGGGTGCTAACGTAGCCTTTGCTCAGACTTCCCAAGCCCCTATGACGCTGGCGGCCGGTGAAGTCACCAAGGCTAAAGAGTCCACTTCGGATACCTGGATCACCACCAAAGTCAAAGCTGACCTGCTGACCGAGAAAGGTATTCCTGGTTCGGACATTAAGGTTGAGACCAACAAAGGTGTGGTTTCCCTGTCCTCGACAGTTGCTATCTCTGACGCTCAGAAAGCTACTGCTGTAGCGATCACCAAGAAAATCAAAGGCGTAACCGCAGTTTCGGCTGACGGCCTGATGGCTGGCGGCGCTACCAAGGCTGATAACGTCGACAAAACCAAAAGCGCAGCTGCTGGTGCCAAAGAGTCCACCTCGGACACTTGGATCACCACCAAAGTGAAAGCTGACCTGGTAACCGAGAAAGGTATTCCTGGCACCGACATCAAAGTCGAAACCAACAAAGGCGTAGTTTCCCTGTCGTCGACCGTCGCAGTGACTGAAGCGCAGAAAACTACCGCGGTGAACATCACCAAGAAAATCAAAGGCGTTAAAGCTGTATCGGCCGACGGCCTGAAAGCAGAGTAACGCTTAACGAATCGCCTGAGCTAGGCGGAGGCGGCCACGAGCGAGTCTAGTTATCCGCTCAATGCACCTCACAGGTTCATGCGACCGACCACACGGATGTGGTCATTACAGGCCCCGGCACTTGTGTCGGGGCCTGTTCTATTGTGGGTAGAAAAGTGGGGAGGTCAGCGAGGCTCTTGTGGCGAGGGGGCTTGCCCCCGTTGGGCTGCGTAGCNNGCTACGCAGCCCAACGGGGGGCAAGCCCCCTCGCCACAGGTGCTCAGCGGGTGCCGGTTTATTCGGCATCCAGATGCATCGGTGTTACCACCCGACCATCTTTCTCCGCTTCCCCAAGGTTTGCATCGATAAAGTAAACCCGCTCATCTTCCAGCTGCGCCTTGTCTACCAGGTAGTCCTTGATCGCGCTGGCGCGGTCCTGGCCCAGTTGGCGCAGCAACACGTCACTGCCACTCCAGAACTTGATCACACCGTCCCGCAGCTTGGCGGTGCGCTCGTCATTGCTCAGGTCTTTCCATTCGGCCGGAGGCTGTTGCTTCAGGCGGGTGCGGTAGATGCCTTCCAGCAGCGGCGCCTTTTCCTTTTCCGGTACTTCAAGCAGCGACGCCTGGGCCGGTACCTTGTCGCCACGGCGCTGGAGGATCTTGTAGTAGTTGTACTGGTATTCGCGTTCCAGCCGTTGTGCGGCCAAAAGCGGGCCGTCACTGCTGGCAGCGGCGGTGCCTTCGATCTCCAGGCGCAGCGCTGGGCGCTCCTTGAGGGCTTTGGCCAGGCTGTCGAGGGCCGACTGGGAATCCTTGCTCAGCTCGCTGGAGCCTGCGGCAAACGACACGTTGCCAAGGTCTTGGGCACCACCACCGCTGATCAGGCCGCCAATGAACTTGAATGGCGCCGTGGCCGCACGCACTACCAGGTTGCGCAGGGTCTGCCAGACAATCGGCATGACGCTGAACTGCGGGTTGTTCAAGTCGCCGGTCACCGGCAGTTCGATCGAGATCTTGCCGTCGGAGTCCTTGAGCAGGGCTATCGCCAGGCGAATCGGCAGGTCCACGGCGTCGGCGCTGTCGACCTTCTCACCCAGTTGCAGTTGCTCGACCACCACCTTGTTTTCGGCCTTCAACTGGCCCTTGGTGATGACGTAATGCAGGTCAAGGTTGAGCCGACCCTTGCGGATGCGGAACCCGGCAAACTTGCCCGAGTATGGCGTCAGGGTGGTCAGTTCGACGCGTTTGAAGCTGGTGGCGATATCCAGTGCGGCCATCGGGTCAAACGGATTCACGCTGCCCTTGATGGTGACCGGTGCATAACGGTCAACCTTGCCCTTGACGTCGACGCTCGCCGGTTTGGCCTGGCGACTGTCAATGGTGCCGATCTGGCCGTTGAGCTGCTGGATGGCCGTGGCGAAGTTCGGGGTCAGGCTGAAGTCGGCGAAGTTGGCCGAGCCGTCGTTGATCGTAATTTGACCAATATGAATGCCCAGGGGCTTCTCTTTGCTGGCCGCAGGTTTCGCCGCGGACTTGCCGGGGCTGTTGGCCGGCTGCGGGATCAGCAGGTCATCGATGTTGGTGGTGCGGTCATCGTTGATCATGAAGCGCGCATAGGGCTGCAACAGGTTGACCTTGTCGATCGACAGGCTGTCGCCATGTTGATAATTCACGCCTTCCAGCACCAGGCGCTGCCACTTGAGGAAGTCGCGGGTCTTCATGGTGTCCAGGGTGTGCAACTGGTCGACCTGGGCCCGGCCGGTCACCTGGAATGCCAGGGGGTCGGTGCTTTTCAGGTTCACGTCGAGGTTGCTGCCGAGCATGCCGCTACGCAGTTCCAGGCGGATAAATGGGCTGATATAGGACTGGGCGACGCGCAGGTCGATGTCTTTGGTGTCCACTTTCAGCTTGGCGCTGACCGGGCTCAGGTTGACCTGGCCGGTCGCCTCGAGCTTGCCTTGTTTGCCTACGCCGGTATCGAGCTTGAGGGTAAAAGGGCTTTGGTTAAGGCTGTCGAAACCCTGCAGGTCAAGGTTCAGCGGCCCGACTTCCAGGGCGACTGCCGGTTTGGCCGAGCGGTCAGCCAGATGCACTTGATAGTCGCGCAGCTGCACGTCCTTGAGCAGCACTTGCCAAGGCTTGCTCGGCGCTGCCGGTGCAGGTTTTGGCGAGTCGGCGGTAGCGGGTGCGGTGGCTGGCTCGGCTGCGGGTGCAGTTGCAGGTTTGCTCGGATGGCTGGCAAACAGCTTCTGCCAGTCCAACTGGCCGTCGGCTTCAAGGGCGGCCCAGGTTTCGAGTTTATTACTGCGGATCTTGCCGACGATCACTTGCTGTTTGGCCAGGTCCACGGTGGTTTCGCTGACGTCCAGCTTCTGCAGGCGCGCGAGCGGCCGGCCATCCGGTGCCTTGATCGCAAACGGCGCGACACTCAGGGCGACGTTGGTCAGGTTCAGCTCGGTTTCCTTGGCCAGGCTCAGCTTGTAGTCGGTGCTGAAGTTGAGGATGCCGTCTTCCAGAACCAGCGGCACCGCGTCACGTACATACGGCCACCAGACTTTCATCTTGCCGTCGGTAACCTTGAGTTTGCCCTCGGAGGCGATCGGGATCAGGCTGAAGTTGCCGGTCCAGTCGATCTGGCCGCCTTCAGGGCCGGCTGCCACCAGGGTCATGTCGGCGTTGTCATCGGGCAGCGTGCTGAGGTTTTTCAGCTCGAAATCGAGTTTGTCGTAGAGAAACTCGATCGGCTCGCTCGGGCGCAAATCCTGGAAGTGCACATAGCCGCCTGCCAGCTTGATGTTATCGATGCGCAGCGGGAATGGCTTGGCGTTTGGATCGGTTGGTGTCGGTTCGCTGGCCGGGAGTTTGAACAGCTGCGCCAGGTTGAGCTGGCCGGATTTGTCGAACAGCAGCTCGGTCTTGGGCTTGTCGAGTTGTACGTCGGCCAGGTGCAGGGCGCGGGTCCACAGGCTGTCGATCTGCAGGTTGGCATAGAGGCGTTCAAAGGCCACTTGCTCCTTGCCCGGCTCACCGATATTCAGGCCCCACACGGTCAGTTCGAGGCTGAACGGGTTGAGCTCGATACGCTCGACACGCGCCGGCACCGTGGCGTAGTTGGCCAACTGTTGGTTGGCCACGCGAAGGGCAATGCCGGGGAGAATCAGGAAGCCCAGCAAGCTGTACAGGGCAAGGGCGGTCAGCAAGGCGCCAGCGGCGCGAATCAATCCTTTGGGCATATGTGACGCCATCTATGTCAATCAAGAGTGCCTTGGAGTATGGCACGGGTTTACGGTTCCGAAGAGTCGGGCCTTTATTACTGCGCCCTGGCCCTTTTGGGACAAGTCCTACAGTTGCAGGATCAGGGTCTTCAGCGGTGGTTGCTGGTCGTGGGACGGGAAGTCTGCGCCGGGTGTCATGACCTGCCAGTCGCGCACCGGGCGCCCGGCCTTTTCCGCACAGCGCAGGACCTGGTCACGCCAGTCGTCCATGCCGACTTTCGCCAGGTTGTTGCAGCAGATCAGCACGCCGTTGTCGGCTGTGGCCAGCAGCGCCGGCTTGAGCAGGCTCTGGTAGTCGCGCAGCAGGTCGACGGTGCCGAAGGCGCTCTTGGCCCAGGCGGGCGGGTCGAGCAGTACCAGATCGTATTGACGCTGCTCCAGGCGCGGGTAACTCGGCAGCTTCTGCCCCCGACGCTGGCTGATGGGCAGGCCGGCCAGTTGGCGGATTGCCGGGAAGTAGTCGGACTGGATGAATTCCATCGTCGGCAATTGCGGGTTGAGTTGACCGTTTTCGCGACCGACCGCCAGGTTGCCCTCGGCAAAGTCCAGGTTGCACACCTCACGAGCGCCACCGGCAGCGGCACTCAGGCCTACGCCGCAGGTGTAGGCAAACAGGTTCAGCACGCTTTTGCCGGCGCTGTGTGCCTTGACCCAGCCGCGGGTGTTGCGCAGGTCCAGGAATAACAGCGGGTCTTGCCCGGCATGGCGGCCGCGCACGCGGTAATTGAGGCCCCATTCGTGGCCGACCAGGTCTTCCAGGGCTGCGGGCTCGGCGCGGTACACCGTGTCTTCACGGTCGATGCGCGAGTTGCCCCGGGAGCGGTCGTTGTAGACCAGCAGCAGTTCAAGCCCCAGGTGCTGGTTGATTGCTTGATGCAGGTGCAACAGGTCGTCGCTTTCCAGCGACTGGTGAAAACTCTGCACCAGCAGTTGCGGGCCGTAGCGGTCGATCGTCAGGCCGCCGGCGCCTTCCTGGCTGCCGTGGAACAGGCGATAGCAATCGGTACCTTGTGCATGCAGCTCGGCGAGCAGGTCCTGGCGATGATCGAGGGCGGCGCGCAGCGCCTGATTCAAGGAAGACATAGTGCGCGCCTTGCAGAGTAATTGGGGCGCGGGAGTTTAACAGTTATGGCTCCAGCAGGCCCATTCGCCTGTGGGCCCGCTGCACCGAACCATTGCGCATGGCCCAGCGCAACAACGGCGCGCTGCGCCTGACCCCGGCACGAATCATCTGGCGCTGGATCGGGCTTTGCTTCTGCCCGAGCATGTCGCTGGCCCAGTCCGGCAGCAGGTCGATACCGGCCTGCATCATCAGCGAGCCAAACGGCTTGGCCAGGGTGCTCGGAGACGGCGCATTGAGCAGCAGGCGCAGGACTTCGTGGCTGCGCTGGTCACACAGCAGTTGCGGACGAATACGCTCAAGGTAATCGGAAATTTCCTGGCGCGAACGCGGCACATGGCGCGCGCCCAATTGCTCGGCCACCAGGGCGATTTCGCTGTAGTACCGGTCTTGATCCCTCGCAGATAAATCCGGGTTGCGATAACGCAGGTGGGCCGCGAGAAAGTTGCTGACCTCCGCCACATGCACCCAGGTCAGCAACTCGGGATCACTGGCGGCATACGGTCGGCCGTCCGGTGCATGGCCGACCACTTGCAGGTGAATGGTGCGCACTTTCTCGATCAGCCATTCGGCGTCACGCCGCGAACCAAACGTGGTGCCGGAAATGAACTGCGAGGTGCGTCGTAACCGCCCCAGCATGTCCTGCCGAAAGTTCGAGTGGTCCCACACGCCGGCCAACGCCAGCGGGTGCAATGCCTGCAACATCAACGCGCTGATGCCGCCGATCAACATGCTGCTGAAGTCGCCATGGACCTTCCAGCTCACCGAGTTCGGCCCAAAGAGACCCGGATCGCCCTTGGGGTTCTCCAGGTCGAGTTGGCCCAGCGACAAGCCGGTCAGGCTCATCAGCTGGTTTTCGATGCGGCTGCGAATGAATTCCATGGGTTCCTATCGGTTGAGGCGCTTGTCGATCAGGCCGTCCACCACGCTCGGGTCGGCGAGGGTGGACGTATCCCCCAGGCTGTCCAGTTCGTTGCAGGCAATCTTGCGCAGGATCCGCCGCATGATCTTGCCTGAGCGGGTTTTCGGCAAGGCCGGCGCCCATTGAATCAGCTCGGGCTTGGCGAAGCTGCCGATTTCCTTGCTGACCAGGTCCAGCAGGTGTTTTTTCAGCGCGTCGTCGGGCTCGACGCCATTCATGGGCGTGACGAAGGCATAGATGCCCTGGCCTTTTACGTCGTGTGGATAACCGACCACCGCGGCTTCTGCGACCTGATCATGCAGCACCAGGGCGCTTTCGACTTCGGCGGTGCCGATGCGGTGCCCGGAAACGTTGATCACATCGTCGATGCGGCCGGTGATCCAGTAGTCACCGTCCTCGTCGCGCCGCGCGCCGTCGCCGGTAAAGTAGTAGCCGGGATAGGGTTTGAAATAGGTGTCGATCATCCGCTGAGGGTCGCCGTACACGCTGCGGATTTGCCCTGGCCAGCTGGATTTGATCGCCAGCACGCCGCTGCCGGCGCCACTGATTTCCTTGCCTTGCTCATCGAGCAGCACCGGCACCACGCCAAACATCGGCTGGGTGGCGCAGCCAGGCTTGATCCGCTGGGCGCTGACCAGCGGGCTGAGCATGATGCCGCCGGTTTCGGTCTGCCACCAGGTGTCGACAATCGGGCAGCGTTGTTCGCCGACCGCGTTGAAGTACCAGTCCCAGGCCTCCGGGTTGATTGGCTCGCCGACACTGCCCAGCAGGCGCAGGCTGGCGCGGGAAGTGTTTTCCAGTGGCCCGTGGCCTTCCCGCATCAGCGCGCGTAACGCGGTCGGCGCGGTGTAGAAGATGTTGACCTTGTGTTTGTCGATCACCTGCCAGAACCGCGAGCTGTCCGGGTAGCTCGGCACGCCTTCGAACATCAGCGAGGTCGCACCATTGGCCAGTGGCCCGTACACGATATAGCTGTGGCCGGTGACCCAGCCGACATCGGCGGTGCACCAGAACACTTCGCCTTCGCGGTAATCGAGCACGTACTTGAAGGTCATCGCAGCCTGCAGCAGGTAACCGCCGGTGGTATGCAACACACCTTTGGGTTTGCCGGTGCTGCCGGAGGTGTAGAGGATAAACAGCGGGTCTTCCGCATCCATCGGCTCGGGCGGGCAGTCGTCGCTGGCTGCATCCAGGGCCTGTTGATACTTGAGGTCGCGCCCTTCAGTCCAATTGACTGCCGCGCCGGTGCGCTGCACCACCAGTACCGTGCTGACACCCGGGCAACTGGCCAGAGCCTTGTCGACATTCTGTTTCAGCGCCACCGGCTTGCCGCCGCGCACGCCTTCATCGGCGGTGATCACCGTGCGGCAATCGGCGTCGAGAATGCGGTCGCGCAGGGCGTCCGGCGAGAATCCGCCAAACACCACCGAATGCACCGCACCAATCCGCGTACAGGCCAGCATCGCGTAGGCCGCCTCGGGAATCATCGGCATGTAGATACACACGCGGTCGCCTTTCTTTACGCCACGGCTTTTCAGCACGTTGGCCAGGCGGCTGACGTTTTGGTGGAGCTGGCGGTAGGTAATTTTGGAAGACGTCGCAGGATCATCGCCCTCCCAGATGAAGGCCGGCTGATCAGCGCGTTGCGCGAGGTGACGGTCGATGCAGTTGTAACTGACGTTCAGTTGGCCTCCGGCAAACCATTGCGCGGCGCCGGTCTTGATGTCGGATTTCTGGACGGTCTGCCAGGGCGTGGTCCAGTCGAGAAAACGCTTGGCCTGTTCGGCCCAGAACGTATCGGGTTGCTCGACGGATTGGCGGTAGAGGCGCTGGTAGTCCTCTTGACTGAGTTGCGCAGCCCGGCGGACGGCATCGGCGGCGGGGAACGTGCTGATATCGAACATGAGGGATCCTTATTCTTGTTTTTTGCGACAAGAGGGGAGCTTTGCGACCCTCGTAGGAGCTGGCAAGCCAGCTCCTACAAGGGTCCGCTCCCGCAGGTTCAGACCCTCATTGTAGTGCTGATACCATCAACCGCGGTGACGGCCGCGGAAGTAGTTGATCAACCCCTGGGTGGACGCATCGTCCGCAGGCTGTTCTTCGGTGCCGGTCAGGCGGTTGTAGACGCCTTTGCCCAGCTCCTTGCCCAGCTCCACGCCCCACTGGTCGAACGCGTTGATGCCCCAGATGACGCTTTGCACGAACACTTTGTGTTCATACATCGCCACCAGTGCGCCAAGACGGCGAGGGCTGATGCGTTCAACCACAATGGTGTTGCTCGGACGGTTGCCCGGGATCACCTTGTGCGGTGCCAGCTTCTGCACTTCGGCTTCGTCCATGCCCTTGTCGCGCAGCTCGGCTTCAGCCTCGGCGCGGGTCTTGCCGAGCATCAGGGCCTGGCTCTGGGACAGGCAGTTGGCGTACAGCCACTGATGGTGGTCGGAAACCGGGTTGAAGCTGACGATCGGCACGATGAAGTCGGCCGGGATCAGTTGGGTGCCCTGGTGCAGCAGCTGGTGGTAAGCATGCTGGCCGTTGCAGCCTACGCCGCCCCAGATAACCGGGCCGGTGTCGGTGGAAACCGGCGTACCGTCCTGGCGCACGCTCTTGCCGTTGGATTCCATGTCCAGCTGTTGCAGGTGCTTGGTGATGTTACGCAGGTAGTGATCGTACGGCAGGATTGCGTGGCTCTGCGCGCCCCAGAAGTTGCCGTACCACACGCCCAGCAGGCCGAGCAGCACCGGCATGTTCGCCTCGAATGGAGCGGTCTGGAAATGCTGGTCCATGGTGTAGGCGCCGGACAGCAGTTCCTTGAAGTTGGACATGCCGATGGCCAGCGCGATGGGCAGGCCGATGGCCGACCACAGCGAGTAACGACCGCCCACCCAGTCCCACATCGGGAAAATGTTCTCTTCGCGGATACCGAAGGCCACGGCCGCCGCGTTGTTGCTCGATACGGCGATGAAGTGGCGATACAGCTCGGCTTCCGAGCCACCCTGGGCCAGGTACCAGGCGCGGGCGGCCTGGGCGTTTTTCAGGGTTTCGAGGGTGTTGAAGGATTTTGACGAGACGATGAACAGTGTGGTCTCGGCGCGCAGCTTCATAGTTAGCTCGTGGAACTCGCTGCCGTCGATGTTTGCCAGGTAATGGCAGCGCACGCCTTTGTGGGCGTAGGACAACAGCGCTTCAGACACCAGCTCCGGGCCGAGGAACGAGCCACCGATACCGATGTTCACCACGTCGGTGATCGGCTTCTCGGTGTAGCCACGCCACAGGCCGTCGTGGATGCGGCCGACCAGGTCAGTGATCTGGTTCAGCACCTTGTGCACGTCCGGCATGATGTTCACGCCGTTGACGGACAGCTTGTCACCCACCGGGCGACGCAATGCGGTGTGCAGCGCCGGACGGCCTTCGGAGGAGTTGACCGGCTCGCCGTTGAACAGCGACTTGATCGCGCCCTGAAGGTCGACTTCCTTGGCCAGGCCTACCAGCAGGTCGCGGGTTTCGCTGGTGATCAGGTTTTTCGAGTAATCGAGGAAAAGTCCGCAGCTGCTCAAGGTGAACTGGGTAAAGCGCTGGGGATCGGCATTAAAGGCTTCGCGCATGCTGAAATCCTGCATGGCTTGGCGATGTTGATTGAGCGCTTGCCAGGCGGGCAGAGCGGTAACGTCATGAGGAGTGCGGTAGTACGCCATCGCTGCGGGTTTCCTTTTTATTGCTGGGACTGCTTTTAGGACACTTGAAAGCCGGGAATGTCCTGTCTTTGTGAAGATGACAGGCTCCGGTCGACGCCAACGAATAGCGTAGGGCGAATACATTAAACCTAGCGTGTCGATCTGTCTTGGCTTTGTCTGCGCTGTGGCCGGTACTTTTTTATACCGGCCGATCAGGCAGTGCAACAGGCGGGGTGTGCGGCGGGGTCAGTTCAGGTGCAGATGCAGGTTGTCGATCAGCCGGGTGGCGCCCAGGTAGGCGGCGACCAGGATCACCAGGTCCTTGTCTTCGGCGGTGGCCGGACGCAGGTGCAGGCCCTGGCGAACCTCCAGGTAGTCCATGCGAAAACCTGCCGCTTCGATCTGCTGGACCTGTGCGGCGCGCAGTTTGGCGAAGTCGCGGTCGCCCGCTTCAATGGCGGCGGCAATCTGGCTGAGGCTGCGGTACAGCACCGGTGCGATCGCGCGCTGTTCGTCGGTGAGGTAACCATTGCGCGACGACAGCGCGAGGCCGTCGTCGGCGCGCACGGTCGGCTCGCCGATAATCTGGATCGGCATGTTCAGGTCATGGACCATGGCGCGAATCACCGCCAGTTGCTGGTAGTCCTTCTGGCCAAAGATCGCCAGGTCCGGCTGGACCATGTTGAACAGCTTGCTGACCACCGTGGCTACGCCTTCAAAATGCCCGGGCCGGCTGGCGCCGCACAGGCCTTCGGACAGTTGCGGCACGCTGACGCGAGTCTGGCCGGCCATGCCGTCGGGGTACATCTCCTCGACGGTCGGGGCGAACAACAGGTTGCAACCTGCTTGCAAGAGCTTCTCCTGGTCGGCCGCCAGGGTGCGCGGGTACTTGTCCAGGTCTTCGCCGGCGCCGAATTGCAGCGGGTTGACGAAAATGCTCGCCACCACGAAGTCCGCTTGTTGCGCAGCCTTGGTGACCAGCGTGGCATGGCCGCTGTGCAGGTTGCCCATGGTGGGCACGAAGCCGATGCGCTTGCCCGCACTGCGGGCATGGGTGACGGCGGCGCGCAGTTCGCGCACGGTCTTGACGGTGTTCATGCGGAGAATCCGTGTTCGGCGCCCGGGAAGGTGACGGCTTTGACTTCGCTGACGTAGGCGGCGAGGGCTGATTGGATACTGTCCTGGCCCGCCATGAAGTTCTTCACGAACTTGGGTACGCGGCCGGTAAGGGACAGGCCCAGCATGTCATGCAGTACCAATACCTGGCCGTCTGTGGCAGGACCGGCGCCGATACCGATCACCGGTACTTTAACGGCCTGGGTGATTTCCGCTGCCAGCTCGCTTGGCACGCATTCGAGCAGAATCATGCACGCACCGGCCTGTTCAAGGGCGATGGCATCGGCCCGCATCTGGCGCGCCTGGGCTTCGCCGCGGCCTTGCACCTTGTAGCCGCCGAGGATATTCACCGACTGTGGCGTCAGGCCCATGTGCGCGCAAACCGGCACGCCGCGTTCAGCCAGCAAACGAATCGACTCGGCGAGCCAGGCGGCACCTTCAACCTTGATCATGTGTGCACCGGCACGCATCAGTTGAGCACTGTTGGTCAGGGTCTGTTCGATGGTGGCATCGGCCATGAAGGGCAGGTCGGCAATGATGAAGGCGCCTTCGTTGCCGCGCTTGACGCAGGCCGTGTGGTAAGCGATTTCATCATTGGTAACGGGCAGGGTGCTGTCATTCCCTTGTAGAACCATGCCCAGGGAGTCCCCCACCAGCAACACTTCAACTCCTGCCTGGCTGCTGGCCTGGGCAAAAGTGGCGTCGTAGCAGGTCAGCATGGTGATCTTTTCACCTTTGAGCTTGAGGCTCTGCAAGGTGCTCAGGGTAACGTTTGGCATGAAAAGGGTCCTCATTCAGGCGCTTGGAAACAGCGAGTAACGCGCGTGAGTCTTCGTTTATACAGGCGCACTTTCTTAAGGATCAGTGCTTATAAGGCCTGGATTGCGCCCTTTAGCGCCGGGTAGGCGGCAGCGGGACGCCTATAGTCGTGAGGAGGACTCTGGAAGTCAATTGGATGTGTTACCGCATTGTTACGGCGGTGGTGTTACCGCTGTTACTGATGCGATTCAGCAGTAAATGATGCGTAGTAAATGCAGGAGCGAGCTAGCTCGCGAAGGTCGTCAATGATGACGCGGGAAGCCTGGCGCCCAGCGGTGTTCTCAGGTTTTTCGCGAGCAAGCTCGCTCCTACAGGTTTGAAGGCAGGCGTTCCAGGCCGACAAACGGGCAGGCATCCAGCAGGTCGCCGAGCAGGCGGCCATCGGCCAGTTGCAGGCTGGCAGGGGCCAGTTCTGCCAGCGGGTAAAGCACGAATGCACGCAGGTGCATTTGATAGTGCGGCACCTTCAGGCGCGGCTCATCGATCAGCCGGTCGCCAAACACCAGGATATCCAGGTCCAGGGTGCGTGGGCCCCAACGCTCAAGACGCTCGCGGCCCTGGTCATTCTCGATGGCTTGCAGCGCATCGAGCAGCTCCAGTGGTGCCAGGGCGCTGTCCAGGGCCGCGACCGCATTGGTATAGCGCGGCTGGCCCGGGAGCAGGGAATCACTTTGATAGAAGGCGGAGACGCCCGCCAGCGTGGTGTCCGGCAATTGCGCGAGGGCCTCGATGGCGTCGCGCAATTGTTGTTCAGGGGCAGCCAGGTTGCTGCCCATGCCGACGTAGATACGTTCCACGTGCTTACTCGCCCGACGCGCTCGATGAATCGCCAGCGCTGCGTTTGCGCTTGCTGCCACTGCTGCGGCGACGTTTTTTCGGGCCATCGCCGGTGGCTTCGCCTTTGCTGCTGAGCTCTTTGATCATCTCGCGGCGCTGGCTGTCGTTGGCGTCCTGGTAGTCGGTCCACCATTCGCCCAGGCCGTCGGTCTGCTCGCCAGCGCTTTCGCGCAGCAGCAGGAAGTCATAGCCGGCACGGAAGCGCGGGTTGTCCAGCAGCAGGTCGGCGCGTTTGCCGCTGCGGCGTGGCAGGCGCTCCTGCATGTCCCAGATCTCGCGGATCGGCATGGTGAAGCGTTTCGGGATGGCGATGCGCTGGCATTGCTCGGCGATCAGCTCGTGAGCGGCTTCCTGCATGGCCGGAATTGCCGGCATGCCACGGTCTTGCAAGCGCATGACGCGTTTTGGAAGCGCTGGCCACAACAGGGCGGCAAACAGGAACGCCGGGGTTACCGGTTTGTTCTGCTTGATGCGCAGGTCGGTGTTGATCAGGGCTTCGCTGATCAGCGTGTGGGTGTAGGTCGGGTTGTACTCCAGTGCTTCGGCGCTGGCCGGGAACAGTGGGTCGAACAACTGCAGGTCTACCAGCATTTCGAAGGTGTCGGCAGCGTAGCCGGAGAGGAACAGCTTGAGCACCTCTTCGAACAACCGGGCCGAGGGAATTTCCCGCAGCATCGGCGCCAGGTCGCGAATCGGCGCGGCCGTGTGCTTCTCGATGCCGAAGTTCAGCTTGGCGGCGAAACGCACGGCCCGCAGCATGCGCACCGGGTCTTCCTGGTAGCGTTGCGTCGGGTCGCCGATCAGGCGCAGCAGGTTGTTGCGGATGTCGTGTACGCCATTGGCGTAATCGAGGATGCGCTCGCTGACCGGGTCGTAATACAGGGCATTGATGGTGAAGTCGCGGCGCTGCGCGTCTTCTTCCAGGGTGCCGTAGACGTTGTCCCGCAGGATGCGCCCGCTTTCGTTGCGGGAAGACTGGTTAGTGTCTTCTTCTTCATCGTTTTGCGGATGGTTGGCGCGGAAGGTCGCGACCTCGATGATCTCGCGACCAAAGTGGATGTGCACCAACTTGAAGCGCCGGCCGATGATCCGCGCATTGCGGAATTCGGCACGCACTTGTTCCGGCGTGGCGCTGGTGGCGACGTCGAAATCCTTGGGAGTGATATTGAGCAACATGTCGCGCACGCAACCGCCAACCAGGTAGGCCTGGTAGCCGGCGTTCTGCAAACGTTCGACGATGTTCACCGCATAACGGCTGAACTGGGCGCGTTGCAGCGAATGCTGGCTGCTATTGAGCACTTCAGGCGTGCTGCGTTTGTGTTGCGTACGACGCAAGGGAGAACGGAATGACTGGAACAACTTCTTCAGCATGGGATGCACTGTTTGAAGGAATGTTCGGCCATAACGAAGAATGACCGCATGATGGGCCGGGATTCTAGCATTTAGTCAGGGGATGGTGTAGGAACTAGCTGCAAGGCTTGAGCCAGAAGCTTAAAAGAAGGGTGGCAGGTGCCAAATCGCGGAAACTACAAGGGGAGCCGAAGCTCCCCCAGAAGTAGTTGCGTGCTCTATTTTTATTATTGGTTTCGGGCTTCTTGTTTTTGTTGATCGCCCTCGCCATGAAGCTTCACCTTCATGACACTCCCAATCGGGAGCCAAGAGCAAACGGATTGCTTTGGTCGCTGTGTTGCTGATCTACGATCCAACCAGTTCAGGCTCTGCCTTAGGGCAGTTTTTGTTGTTCTCGGCCTGGTTGCGGGGCAAGCCCCAAATGCAACGCCTCTCCAAAAGAATCAGTTAGCTGCGCCTCCGCCGTGTTGTTTTTGTTATGCGTGAGTCGATTCGTCTTATTTTTATTGTCTTGTACATTTGCTTGTTATTGTTTTTGTACTAAGCATATAGCAGGGTGCGTGCCAACTTTTGCGAGGCCCAGCAAAATAAGGGGTTCGGGGCGTTTTCGGGTTTTTTGTAGGCGAAAAAAAGCCGGGGCTTCGTTACCGTAAGCCCCGGCTTTTGTTACGTGAAAAATCAGCGGTAACAGTTTTTTCACATCTGCGGGTGTTACCTGTGGGGGCGACCCACTCAGCTTTCGCTGGCAACCCCGGTCTTGCGCCGCGGGATACCCAGGCGCTGGCGCCGTTCCCACAGGCATTTACGGCTGACGCCCAGTTTGCGCGCCAGTTCGGTCTCGGTCATGTGGTCCTGGTGCTCCAGCACGAAATGCTGGAAGTAATCTTCCAGTGACAAATCTTCCGTCGGCTCGTGGCTGTTGTTACTGCCGCCACCTTGCTGCGGTGGCAAACCGATGAAGTCATCATCATCCAGGTCGCTGAGCTCGATATCGATCCCCAGCAGCTCGGCGGAAATTTCCGGGCTCTCCGACAGAATCACCGCACGCTCTACCGCGTTTTCCAGCTCCCGCACGTTACCCGGCCAGGAGTAGTGACGAATCGCCTGCTCGGCATCGGCAGCAAACTTCAGGTCGGTACGGTTGATGCGCGCACTCTGGCGCGCCAGGAAGGCCGTGGCGATTTCGTTGACGTCGGCGCCGCGCTCACGCAGGGCCGGCAGTTTGAGAGCTATCACGTGCAGGCGGTAATAAAGGTCTTCACGGAACTGGCCAATCTTGGCCAGGCTCTTCAGGTCACGGTGAGTGGCCGCAATCAGTCGTACGTCGACCTTTTGCGACTGTACCGAACCGACGCGACGTATTTCGCCTTCCTGGAGTACCCGCAGCAAGCGTGCCTGGGCTTCCAGCGGCAGCTCGCCAATCTCGTCGAGGAACAGCGTGCCGCCGTCGGCGGCTTCAACCAAACCCGCACGGCCAGCACTGGCGCCGGTAAAGGCGCCTTTTTCATGGCCGAACAATTCGGATTCGATCAGGGATTCGGGGATCGCCGCGCAGTTCACCGAGATCATCGGTGCCTTGGCGCGCTTGGACAGGTTGTGCAGGGCACGGGCCACCAGTTCTTTACCGGTACCGGACTCGCCCTGGATCAGTACATTGGAGTCGGTTGGCGCCACTTTGCGGATCTTGCTGTACAGGTCCTGCATGGGTGGGCAGGAGCCGATGATGCCGATTTCGCCGTTACTGTTATCAATACCGGGTTTTTCAGAACCATTGGCGGCCTTGCCCGCTGCCGGGCGTTCAGCCGGTGCGCTGCTGGCCGATTGACGGTCACGCAGGATTCGCGCTACGGCCTGGAGCATTTCGTCGTGGTCGAAGGGCTTGGCGATGTAGTCCACCGCGCCCATCTTCATGGAGTCCACGGCCGAGCGCAGGCTGGCGTAGCTGGTCATGATCAGCACCGGAGTGCCTTGGCCGAGCTTGATCAGCTCGGTGCCGGGGGCGCCTGGCAAACGCAGGTCACTGACGATCAGGTCGAACGTGGGAATGCTGAAACGCTCTTGGGCTTCCTGCACCGAGCCGGCTTCGCTGACCTGGTACTGATTACGTTCAAGCAGGCGACGCAAGGCAGAGCGGATAATGGTTTCGTCTTCGACGATCAAAATGTGCGGCATTGATTCAACTCTCTCGACGGTCTCAGTTCACAGCGGACGTCGCTTCGACATGACGCGGCAAGGTCACCCGAATACGGGTGCCGCGTTGGCTTTCGGTGTCAGCCGGGCTGTCGATGGTGATTTGTCCATAATGCTCTTCAACGATGGAATAGACCAGTGCAAGGCCCAGACCGGTACCTTCACCCGGATCCTTGGTGGTGAAGAAGGGTTCGAACAATCGATCCATGATGTTCTGTGGAATGCCGCTGCCTTCGTCCTCGACGATCAGATCGACCGTGTGCTCGAAAGCCTCGCTCTTGACCCGTACTGCGCTGCCGGCCGGCGATGCGTCGCGGGCGTTGGACAGCAGGTTGATCAGCACTTGGGCCAGGCGTTGTGAATCACCGTCGACCCAGTGTTCCGGGTCGCACAGGTTGAAGAACTGTACTTCGAAATTGCGCCGGTTCAAGGCCAGCAGCCCAATGGCATCCTGGGCCACTTCGGCCAGGCACACCGCTTCGTCGTGATTCTGATGGGCGCCCGCGTGGGCAAAGCTCATCAGCGACTGCACGATGCGCGAGACACGCTTGGTCTGCTCGAGAATCTGCCCGCTGATTTCGATGATTTCGCCGTCTTCTTCGCGCTCTTCCCGCAGGTTTTGCGCGAGGCAGGCGATACCGGTGATCGGATTGCCGATTTCATGGGCCACACCCGCGGCCAGGCGCCCGATGCTGGCCAGGCGCTCGGAGTGCACCAGCTTGTCTTCGAGCATCTGGGTTTCGGTCAGGTCTTCCACCAGCAGCACCAGGCCGCTGTTGCCGGGCGCCAGTGGCTCGTCGATGGCGGCCTTGTGCAGGTTGAGCCAGCGGGTCTGGCCATCCAGCGCCAGGTGCTGTTTGTGCAAGTGTTCGTCGGGCAGGTTGATGAAGCCCTGGAGCAATTCTTTCCACGGGTCGCCAATGGTGTTCAGGCGCGAGCCCACCACACGTTGGGCGGCGATGCCGGTGAGCTCTTCCATGGCCTTGTTCCACATCAGGATCTCTTGATCCTTGGCCAGGGAGCAGACGCCCATCGGCAGTTCCTGCAACGTCTGGCGGTGATAGCGGCGCAGGGCATCGAGTTCGGCGGCAAGGCCGGTGAGGCGGGAGTGGTAATCCTCCAGCCGGCTCTCGATGAAGTGGATGTCTTCGGTCACGTAGTTTTCACCGCCGGCCTTGTAGGGCAGGAAGGTCTCGACTATGTCCTGGGACACGCTCGGGCCCATCAGGCCGGAAAGGTTGGCTTCGATACGGTCCCGCAGGCGGCGCAGGGCATAAGGCCGGCGCTCGTCGAACGGCAAGTAGAGATCGCGCAGGGCCTGCTCGACCTCCTTTTGTGCGGCCTTGGCGCCCAGCGGCTTGGCCAGTTGCGTGGCGAATTCCTGGGGTGAGGCGGCGTGCAGTTCGCGGCGTTGCGGGCGACGGACGTTGTCCACTGCGCAGGCTTCGGCGGCGCTGGTTTCTTCGGGGCTGGCGTTGGTGAACAGCGAGATCAGGGTGAACATCAGCACGTTGGCCGCCAGCGAGGCAATTGCCGCCATGTGCCAACTGGTGTCATCCAGCACGTAGATCATGTTCAGCAGCGGGATGTAGAAGCCCTGCAGGTTGCCCACCAACGGCAGCAGCATGGTCACGGTCCATACCAGGATCCCGGCGAGCAAACCGGCGATAAAGCCTCGGCGGTTGGCGGTCGGCCAGTACAGCACCGACAGCACGCCCGGCAGGAACTGCAAGGTGGCGACGAAGGCGACAATCCCCAGGTTGGCCAGGTCCTGTTCTGCACCCAGCAACAGGTAGAAGCCATAGCCGGCCATGATGATCGCGACGATCAGGGCCCGGCGGGTCCATTTCAGCCAGCGGTAGATATTGCCTTCGGCCGGCGGCTGGTAGAGCGGCAGCACCAGGTGATTCAGCGCCATCCCCGACAGCGCCAGGGTACTGACGATGATCAGCCCGCTGGAGGCCGATAATCCGCCGACATAGGCCAGCAATGCGAGGGATTTGCTGTTGGCGGCAATACCCACGCCCAGCGTGAAGTATTCGGGATTGGTGGTGGCGCCAAGTTTCAGGCCGGCCCACAGGATCAGCGGCACCGCCAGGCTCATCAACAGCAGGAACAGCGGCAAGCCCCAGCTGGCGCTGACCAGCGAGCGCGGGTTGAGGTTTTCGGTGAAGGTCATGTGGTACATGTGCGGCATCACAATCGCCGAGGCGAAGAACACCAAAAGCAGCGTGCGCCATGGGCCTTCCTGCAACGGCGTGTGCAGTGCGGCCAGGGCGGTCTGGTTTTGCAGCAGCCACAGTTCCAGCTGTTGCGGGCCGTCGAATACGCCATACAACGCATACAGACCGACACCGCCGATGGCGATCAGCTTGATCACCGATTCAAACGCGATCGCAAACACCAGTCCTTCATGTTTCTCACGGGTGGCGATATGCCGTGAGCCGAAGAAAATCGTGAACAGAGTGATCAGTGCGCAGAAGCTCAATGCCACGCGGTGTTGCACCGGTTCGCGGGTGAGGATGCTGATGGAGTCGGCCACGGCCTGGATCTGCAATGCCAGCAACGGCAGCACGCCGATCAGCATGAAAATCGTGGTCAGCGCACCGGCCCAGGTACTGCGAAAACGGAACGCAAACAGGTCGGCCAGGGACGACAACTGATAGGTGCGGGTGATTTTCAGGATCGGATACAACAGCACCGGCGCCAGCAAAAACGCGCCGGACACCCCAAGATAACTGGACAGAAAGCCGTAACCGTACTGATAGGCCAGGCCCACGGTGCCATAAAACGCCCAGGCACTCGCGTACACGCCCAAGGACAAGGTGTAGGTCAACGGATGGCGAATGATCGCCCGCGGAATCATCCCGCGTTCACTGATCCAGGCTACCCCGAACAACGCGGCCAGGTAGGCGGCGCTGATCAGCAGCATCTCGGTCAGGCTAAAGCTCATCGGCATCTTTTTGGCTCTGCAGGATGAAAGTCACGACGATCAGAATCAGCCAAAGCAGATAGGGCCGGTACCAGGCGCCTGTGGCGTCGATCCACCAATCCATGATGGCGGGAGAAAACAGGTAGATCCCGACGACCAGCAGCAGGACCAATCGATAGATGTACATGTTGGCCTCTGATTGAAAAACTGCGGCGATGGTAACGGATGGCTCGCAAGCTGCAAGCGCCTTCAGCGCAATTGCGCTTCGGCCAGCGTGAGTGTGCGCGGGATCTGTGTGGCATCCCAGTGTTCAATGCCCCAATCCAGCAGTTCCCGTGGGCTGGCGTGGTGCAGTTCGTCGCCCGCCGGCTGGCCCAGGGCGCGCAGTGCTCTTAACAGCAAAGGCGTGGCCTGGTCAGTGGTCAAGGGCGGTGAGCGGTAGGATTTGCCCAGCTTGTTACCGTCCGGCTGGATGATCAGCGGCACATGCAGGTAACGCGGTTGGCGCAGGCCCAGCAATTCTTGCAGATACAGTTGGCGTGGCGTGGAGTCGAGCAGGTCGGCGCCACGCACGATGTCGGTCACACCTTGCCAGGCATCATCGAGGACTACCGCCAATTGGTAGGCATACAGGCCGTCGCGACGGCGGATGATGAAGTCGCCTACGTCGCGACCCAGATGCTGTCGGAATTCGCCTTGTACGCGGTCGGTAAAGTGGTACTCCAACTCCGGTACTCGCAGGCGGATGGCGGCATCTTGCTGGTCATGCCCGGCATTGCGGCACAGTCCCGGATAAATCCCGTTATAGGGCTCCAGTTGCTTGCGCGAGCAGGTGCAGGCGTAGGCCAGGCCATGATTGAACAGGCGGTTGAGCACGTCAGCGTAGGCATCGTGCCGCTCGCTTTGTCGGACCAACTCCCCGTCCCATTCAAAACCATAGCGTTCCAGGGCATTCAGGATGGCGGCCTGGGCGCCGGGCTCTTCCCGTGGCGGGTCGAGGTCTTCCATGCGCATCAGCCAGCGGCCTTGGTTGGCACGGGCGTCGAGGTAGGAGGCGAGGGCGGCGACCAGGGAACCGAAGTGCAGGTGTCCGCTGGGCGTGGGGGCGAAACGCCCGATATAGGAGGAGGCTGTCATGGGCCGGATATTACTGGAAAACCAGCAAACGCCAGAAACAAAAATGGGGCGTTCGCACGCCCCATTTGTTCAGCCCGGCAATGATTACTTGCCGACCTGTTTTTCCTTGATTTCAGCCAAGGTCTTGCAGTCCACGCACAGGTCGGCAGTAGGACGCGCTTCCAGGCGGCGAATACCAATCTCGACGCCGCAGGACTCGCACCAGCCGTACTCTTCGTCTTCGATGAGTTGCAGGGTCTTGTCGATCTTCTTGATCAGCTTGCGCTCGCGATCACGGGCGCGCAGTTCAAGGGCGAACTCTTCTTCCTGGCTGGCACGGTCTGCCGGGTCCGGGAAGTTGGCCGCTTCGTCCTTCATATGGTCAACGGTACGGTCAACCTCTTGCATCAAGTCCTGTTTCCACTGCTTCAGGATCTTGGAGAAGTGTTCGCGCATGGGCTTGCCCATGTATTCCTCACCCTTCGCCTCGACGTAGGGTTGGAAGCCGCTGATGCTCTGTTGCTTTGCTTGGGTGGGCATGAATGGACCGCCTCTCACTCTTCTAATCCATTGCGCAGGATTGCAACATCACCGACACCTGCCGGCCCTGCGGCTGCAAGCGGGCGAACTTACCAGATAGATTCGGGGTGCGCCACTCCCGGTTGTCGAGGCACCGTCTCCTTTGGCTTGCAAACCGCCGCAGGCCCCAGCAGGGCGGGCTTGTACGGTCTCGAATGTTGATTTTAGCTGTTTTGCAGGTAGTTGCTTGCCGTGCTTGCTACATGTCTTGGGGCAATAGAGCAGGTTTTGCGCGGCGGGTTGGGTAGAATCGGGGTTTGTCCTCAGAGTTAAGGAAGGCTAATGGCTCAGCCCTACAGTGCGCGTAGCCGCGCTATCGAACCTTTCCATGTCATGGCGTTGCTGGCGCGGGCCAATGAATTGCAGGCCGCCGGTCACGACGTGATTCACCTGGAAATCGGCGAGCCGGACTTCACCACCGCCGAACCCATCATCAAGGCCGGGCAGGCGGCGCTGGCCAATGGCAAGACCCGCTATACCGCGGCCCGCGGGCTACCGGAGTTGCGGCAAGCCATCAGCGGTTTCTACCAGCAGCGCTACGGGTTGAGCATCGATCCCGAGCGAATTCTGATTACACCCGGCGGCTCGGGAGCCTTGTTGCTGGCGAGCAGCCTGCTGGTGGACCCCGGCAAGCACTGGCTGCTGGCAGACCCAGGCTACCCCTGCAACCGCCACTTCCTGCGGCTGGTGGAGGGCGCGGCCCAACTGGTCCCGGTCGGCCCCGAGGTGCGTTATCAACTGACCGCCGACCTGGTGGCGCGCCATTGGGATCAGGACAGCGTGGGCGCGTTGGTCGCGTCGCCTGCCAACCCTACCGGCACCATCCTGACGCGGGACGAGTTGGCGGGGTTGTCGAGCGCCATCAAGGCGCGCAATGGGCATTTGGTGGTGGATGAGATCTACCACGGCCTGACCTATGGCACCGATGCCGCCAGCGTGCTGGAAGTCGACGATGAAGCCTTCGTTCTAAATAGTTTTTCGAAGTATTTCGGAATGACCGGCTGGCGCCTGGGCTGGCTGGTGGCGCCGCCTGCTGCGGTGGGTGAGCTGGAGAAGCTGGCGCAGAATCTCTACATCAGCGCGCCGAGCATGGCCCAGCATGCGGCCCTGGCCTGCTTTACCCCGCAAACATTGAACATTCTTGAAGACCGCCGGGCCGAGTTTGGCCGGCGTCGCGACTTCCTGCTGCCAGCCCTGCGCGAGTTGGGTTTCGGTATTGCCGTGGAGCCGGAAGGCGCGTTCTACCTGTATGCCGATATCAGCGCATTTGGCGGCGATGCCTTCGCGTTCTGCCGGCACTTCCTCGAAACCGAGCACGTTGCGTTCACGCCGGGCCTGGATTTCGGCCGTTATCAAGCCGGTCACCATGTGCGTTTTGCCTACACGCAAAACCTTGATCGCCTACAGCAAGCCGTTGAACGGATTGCCCGCGGCCTGCGGAGTTGGCAAGGCTGATGCGCTTTAATCCTCCCCTTGAAGAAGGCCGGCTGATCCGCCGCTACAAGCGTTTTCTCGCCGATATCGAAACCGTTACCGGCGAGTTGTTGACCATTCACTGCCCGAACACCGGCTCGATGTTCAACTGCATGGTGGAAGGTGGCCAGGTCTGGTTCAGCCGCTCCAATGACCCCAAGCGCAAGCTGCCAGGCACCTGGGAAATCAGCGAAACCCCACAAGGGCGCCTGGCTTGTGTGAACACGGCGCGGGCCAATCAGTTGGTTGAAGAAGCGCTGCGCGCGGGGGTTATCACCGAGCTCAATGGCTTTACCGCCTTGAAACGCGAAGTCGCCTACGGCCAGGAAAACAGCCGGATCGATTTCCGCCTGGATTACCCGGCGGGCGCGGCATATGTCGAAGTCAAAAGCGTCACCCTCGGGTTTGACGGGACCTCGACGGCGGCGTTTCCCGATGCCGTGACCCAGCGCGGTGCCAAGCATCTGCGTGAGCTGGCGCATCTGGCGCGTGAGGGGGTACGGGCAGTGCAGTTGTACTGCGTCAACCTCTCGGGGATCGATGCGGTGCGTCCTGCCGAAGAAATTGATGCCGGTTATGCGGCAGCGTTGCGTGAGGCCAAGGCGGCGGGCGTCGAGGTGCTGGCCTATGGCGTGCGAGTGACGTCAGAGGAAATCTGCGTCGATCGCCGGCTGGAAGTATTGCTCGGCGACTAGAGTTGTACCCACAGGCCTTGTTCATCCTCGCGGCCGGGCAGGGCTGTCAGGCTCTGGCCGGCGCAAGGGCCGGCGACGCACTCACCGCTTTCGATCAGGAACAGCGCGCCATGGGTGGCGCACTGGATCAGGCTGGCGCTGGGGTCGAGAAACTGGTGCGGCTGCCATTCCAGCGGCACCCCGCGATGTGGGCAGCGGTTGATATAGAAGTAGGCAATGCCTTCGCGGCGCACGGCAAACAGCTTGCGGCCGTCGATATCGAAACCGAGGCTGGCGTTGGGTGCGAGTTCGCTGGAGGCGCAGAGAAACTTCATATCGATCCTTAAGTGCCGCCGTTTGCGGGCTGTAAGGCTATCCTGGTTTTTGCCGCAGAGCCCGGTGCTTGACGTGCAAATGCAAACAATTATCAAATGCCGGCTTCGCCCGTAAGCTGACTGGGCGCTCTGTACGATGTCGGGCAGCCTTGATCTGTCACATTGCGAGTGTTTCAGCGGGCTCACCCCTTGGAAGGAAACCCTTTTATGCGCCTGAGTGCCAGTGCTATCGCGCTCGTTGTCGGACTGCTGGTCAACGCTGGGGCCCAGGCCTCTGAACTGCCACAACGCTGGGTCAGCGCCGGTGGTGCGTTGTCGGAATGGGTGACGGCCCTGGGCGGTGAGTCAAAGCTGGTGGGCGTGGATACCACCAGCCAGCATCCGGAATCCCTCAAGGCGTTGCCGAGCATTGGTTACCAGCGTCAGTTGTCGGCGGAAGGCATTCTGAGCCTGCGCCCGCAAATCCTGGTGGGCACCGAGGAAATGGGGCCGCCACCGGTGTTGGTGCAAATCCGCAATGCCGGTGTGAAAGTGGAGCTGTTTTCAGCCGAGCCGGATCTGCCGACGCTGCAGGGCAACCTTCAGCATTTGGGCAAGCTGCTGGGTAACGAAGCGAAGGCTGCAGAACTGTTCAGTGACTATCAGCAACAACTTGACCACCAAAAGAACTGGGTGGCCAAGGCCCAGGCCACTCAAAAGGCGCCTGGAGTGCTGTTGCTGCTGGGACATGCCGGCGGCAAACCGCTGATTGCGGGCAAAGACACGGCGGCTGACTGGATGTTGCAGCAGGCCGGCGGCCATAACCTGGCGACCCACGATGGTTACAAGCCGTTTTCCGTAGAGTCGCTGGCGGGGCTCAATCCTGAGGTGCTGGTGTTTGCCGATCGCGCTTTGACCGGGGATGCGGCCCGCGCCGCGTTGTTCAAGGAAAACCCGATCCTGGCTTCGACGCCAGCGGCCAAGAATGGACGCGTCTATGAACTGGACCCGACGCTGCTGGTGGGTGGGCTTGGGCCACGCTTGCCGCAAAGCCTGGTGAGGCTGTCTGCCGGGTTCTATCCGTCTCAGGCTAATACCGCCCCATGACCACTCTGGTTAAACCGCGAACCCTTTTTATCGGCTTGAGTCTGCTGTGTGTATTGGCGATCTGGTTGTCATTGGCCCTTGGACCGGTGAGTTTGCCGTTAATGGACACACTGCGGGCAGCCTTACGCTTGATGGGTGTGCCAATCGAGGCCCAAGGCCTGGAGCAGGCGGAGTTGATCCTCGGGCAGATTCGCCTGCCGCGTACGTTGCTGGGATTGGCCGTCGGTGGGGTTCTGGCACTTTCCGGCGTTGCAATGCAGGGGCTGTTTCGCAATCCATTGGCTGATCCCGGGTTGGTCGGGGTTTCCAGCGGTGCAGCGTTGGGCGCGGCGATTGCGATTGTCGGTGGTTCGTTTTTTGGCGGTTTGCCGGATGCCCTCGGGCCTTATCTGCTGTCGTTGTGTGCCTTCCTCGGCGGTTTGGGGGTAACAGCGCTGGTCTATCGCCTGGGGCGGCGCAACGGCCAAACCAACGTCGCGACCATGTTGCTGGCGGGTATCGCCCTGACGGCGCTCGCCAGTTCGGCGGTGGGCCTGTTCACCTACCTGGCAGATGACGCTACCTTGCGCACCCTGACGTTCTGGAACCTGGGCAGCCTGAATGGCGCCAGCTACTCGCGCTTATGGCCGCTGCTGCTGGTCAGCGCCGGCGTAGCACTGTGGCTGCCGCGCCGGGCCAAGGCGCTGAATGCACTCCTGCTGGGTGAGTCGGAAGCCAGTCACTTGGGCATTGATGTTGAAGGCCTCAAGCGCGAACTGGTGTTCTGCACCGCGCTGGGCGTGGGCGCGGCCGTGGCGGCTGCGGGGATGATCGGCTTTGTCGGGCTGGTGGTGCCGCATCTGGTACGCCTGCTGGCGGGGCCGGATCATCGGGTGCTGCTGCCAGCCTCGGTGCTGGCGGGGGCGAGTTTGCTGTTGTTTGCCGATCTGGTGGCGCGCCTGGCCTTGGCGCCTGCGGAATTACCGATCGGCATTGTTACCGCGTTTATCGGTGCGCCGTTTTTCCTCTACCTGTTGTTACGAGGGCGCGCCTGATGCTGCGAGTAGAAGACCTGCAGATCTGCCGTGGGCGCAAAACTGTGCTGGCGGACATCACCCTGGACCTGCTGCCAGGAGAAGTGCTCGGCGTATTGGGCCCCAACGGCGCGGGAAAAAGTACATTGCTCGGTGCGTTATGCGGCGAGTTGCAGCCCGACCAAGGCCGTGTGTGGCTGGATCAGCGTGAGTTGAAGGACTGGGGCGGAGCGCAGCGTGCCCAGCGCCTGGCGGTGTTGCCGCAGACCTCGACCCTGGACTTTGCCTTTCGCGTCGAAGAGGTGGTGGGCATGGGGCGCTTGCCTCATCAGACGGGCCGGGTGCGTGACGATGAAATCATCAATGCTGCCTTGCAGGCTGCCGACGTCGGCCACTTGAGCGGGCGCAGCTATCTGGCGTTGTCGGGCGGCGAGCGGCAGCGTGTGCACCTCGCACGGGTGCTGGCGCAGCTATGGCCGGGTGAAGCGGGGCAGACCTTGTTGCTGGATGAGCCGACATCAATGCTTGACCCGCTGCACCAGCACACCACCTTGCAGGCGATCCGGCGCTTTGCCGACCGTGGCGCGGCGGTGCTGGTGATCCTTCACGACCTGAACCTGGCGGCGCGCTACTGTGATCGCATCCTGTTACTGGAGGATGGCCGGCCCCATGCGTTGGACACACCGGCACAGGTGTTGCGGCCTGAGCCGCTGAGGGCGGTATTCGGGCTGGATGTGTTGGTGCAGCCGCATCCGGAGCTCGGCCATCCGTTGATCATTGCCCGCTGAAAATCGCCGCAGTTTTTTATGGGCAAAAAAAGACCCGGCAAGAGCCGGGTCAAATAACCGTGATTAGCCTGATGAGGAGATAATCTGAGAGTCCGAACCAATGGTCTTTCAGTTATCGGCTGATCTCGCGACCAGTTGTGATAATCATAACGATTCTCATTTGAGAGTCAACATTTGTTTTTGCGGCCTCTTCGAATTTCCTCAAACTTCTGCTTGGAATCCCCGTAAACGCGGGTGCAAGTTGGCGTCTCAATTCTTTTGGCGTGCGGTCAGAGCGTCCAATTGACGATTTAAAGCTTCCTTGCGTTCAACGGGAATGTCATTCCAGTGCACATCCATCAGCGCGCCTTCAATGGCATACAACAACACTTTGGATGCCCTGAAACCGCGGGTGCGTACGGCACGGTACGCGTCGACTGCCCCCAGGCGGCGTAGGTCGGACGCACTGTGGATGCCCACCGCATGCAGCCATTGCGCCGACGTCTTGCCAAGGTTTTTCAGGTGTTGCAGCTCATCATTCATCAAGCCTCCTTGCGACGGCCGAATGGTTCGGTGGGTATCGTGACCAGGCAAGCCTGAAAGGAGTGTAGCGCTCAGTAGGAAAAGCGTAGTTCTTTGGTCGGCAACGACCTAAAAGCTTCTAAGGCAGGCGGGGGTTTTAGCGTAGGAAAGGGTGAAGCCCCCGGTACCTTGTGCGTAGCCGGGAGCCGATGCAGCGGTTTAGCGTGTGCGGTAGCGCAGGCGTGTGCCGAAATTGACGGACATCAGGATCTCGTCGGCGCTTAACTCAGGGGGGAAATAAGTGCCGGAGATCTGGGCGTGCGCCAGGCTCGCGCCTTCCAGTGGGCAGTCACGCAAATCCAGGCCGCGCAAGTCGGCGGAGCGGAAATAAGCGTCGGTGAAATCCACGCCCTCGGCATTCAGGTCGCGCAGGTCCAGGCCGCGAAAGTCGCCACCGCGCATATCGATGGTGCCGTCTTTCGGACGCTCCTGGTTGAAGCCGCGGATATCATCTTTATGCAGAAGCGCGTACAGCGGGGTATCAAGTAGCTTCGGCTGGCTCACAATGGCGACTCCCGTGTTGGAATTATGGCGCCATTATAGTGCCACTATTTCTCGGCCGTGAGCCCCGGAAGGCTGCACGACCAAGAAATATTTCTTACAGCCCCGGCAGGCGCTGGCGAATATGTGCCACCAATGCGTCCAGGGTCCCGCTTTCATTGGTCTCCACGCGCTTGCTGAGCAGCAACTCCTCGGCGCTGAGCGGGTCACGGGTGGCCTGCTGTTCTTCGATGATGGCCAGGGTAGCGTCGGAAGGGTCGTTCTTGTCCGCCTGACGTTGTGCCAGCCAAGCGGCGATTACCGCCTGTGGCGCATTGCAGTCAAGGATCAGGAATGGCGCGCCGGTGGCCTCGGCGATCTTGGCCGCCGCGTCGCGTTGTTCTCGCTTGAGGAAGGTCGCGTCCAATACCACCGGGAAACCGGCGCGCAGTACGGTGTCGGCGATTTCGTTCAGGCGCGCGTAGGTCGCGGCGCTGGCGTCTGCGGTGTAGATCCCGGCCTGCGGCGTGTTCTCGACCTTCTGCTCGCCGAACAGGCGCTTGCGCTCTACGTCCGAACGCAGGCGAATCGCCCCCAATGCTTCTACGAGGCGCATGGATACATGGCTTTTGCCAACGGCCGATACCCCATGGGTGATGGCCAGGAAGCGAGATGGGATGGTGCTGTAGCTTTCTGCCAGGTTGGCGTAGTTGCGGTACTGGCGCAGGGTGGTAGCGCGCTGCACCGCGTCCGCCTCGGAAGGCATGCTGAACAGCGCGATCTTCGCGCGTACCAGAGCGCGGTAGGCTTTATAGAAGTTCAGTACTTCCAGGCCTTGATAGTCGCCGGTCAGCTCCAGGTACTGGCTGATGAAGCGTCGTGCCAGGCTCTTGAGGCCGCGGTCTTCCAGGTCCATCGCCAAAAAGCCGGTGTCGGCATACACGTCGGTGAAGCGGAACGGCTCGTTGAACTCGATGCAGTCGAAGATCACCACGTGGCCATCAATCATCGTGGCGTTGCCCAGGTGGATATCACCGTGGCATTCGCGGGTGAAGCCATTGAGCTTGCGTTGTTCGAACAGTGGCTTGAGGCGCTCGAAACTGCTTTCAGCCCAGGCCTGCAAGGCGTCCAGTTGTGCCAGGTCGGCCTTGTCGCTGAGGAACGGACGGATCTGCTCAAAGTTCTGCAGCACCGGTGCCATGACATCGTGCGGCGTGCCAGCAGAGTTAGTGGCCGGGACTTTCGGGGCATTCAGGTGAAAATGCGCGATCTGCCTGGCCATTTCGTCGATGTGCGCGCTGGTCAGTTCGCCGTTGGCCTGCAGAGTGCTGAGCAGTTGGCTTTGCGGGAACTGGCGCATTTTCAGCATGTAGTCGACCACCGGACCGTCGCCGCCCAACTGCGGTGCCTCGGCGCTGCCGGTGATCGGCAACACTTCAAGATACAAATCATCGGTCAGGCGCTGGTTGAGGCGCAGCTCTTCATTGCAGAAGTGTCCGCGGGCTTGCAGGGTGGTGAAATCGAGGAAACCGAAATTCACCGGCTTCTTCATCTTGTAAGCATAGGGCCCAGTGAGCAGGACCCAGGAAATATGGGTCTCGATGACTTGGAACTGATCCACCGGATGGGGAAACAGGGCCGGGTTTTGCAGGGCAGCAATCAGGGACTGGCTCACGGGCGATCCTTCAGAGTCTGGGAAAATTCATGGCGGGCATTATGGCTCCTACAGGCGGTCGTGCAAACCGCTGTCCGGCTCATGTTGGTCATCAATAAAGTGCGTATAATCCGCCGCCATGACTCGTACCCGATCTCCCCGTTCCCGTAAAAAACCTCCTTCCCGCGGCCTGCGCCCTTGGCTGGGCTGGGCGCTTAAGCTCAGCCTGGTAGGGCTTGTCGTGATCGCCGGCTTCGCGGTTTACCTCGATGCCGTGGTCCAGGAGAAGTTCTCCGGCAAGCGCTGGACCATTCCGGCCAAGGTCTACGCGCGCCCGCTGGAACTGTTCAGCGGCCAGAAGCTGAGCAAGGATGACTTCCTCACCGAGCTCGATGCCCTGGGCTATCGCCGCGAACCCGTGAGCAATGGCCCCGGCGCCGCTGCCGTCAGCGGCAACACGGTTGACTTGAACACCCGCGGCTTCCAGTTCTATGAAGGCCTGGAAAAACCCCAGCCGGTGCGCGTGCGCTTCTCTGGCGACTACGTAGCCGAACTGTCCTCGCTCAACGGCTCGAAGTTGCCGGTGGTGCGCCTGGAACCCTTAATGATCGGTGGGATTTATCCGAAAAACCTGGAAGACCGCATCCTGATCAAGATCGATCAGGTGCCGCCTTACCTGCTGGATACCCTGATCGCCGTCGAAGACCGGGATTTCTACAGCCACTGGGGCGTATCACCGAAGTCCATCGCGCGCGCCCTCTGGGTCAACACCTCCGGCGGCAAGATGACCCAGGGCGGCAGTACGCTGACGCAGCAATTGGTCAAGAACTTCTACCTGACCAACGAGCGCAGCCTGACCCGCAAGCTGACCGAAGCCATGATGGCGATGCTGCTGGAGCTGCACTACAGCAAGCAGGAAATTCTTGAGGCGTACCTCAATGAAGTGTTCGTTGGCCAGGACGGTCAGCGTGCCGTCCACGGTTTTGGTCTGGCCAGCCAGTTCTTCTTCGGCCAGCCGTTGTCCGAGCTGAAGTTGCACCAGGTGGCGCTGCTGGTGGGCATGGTCAAGGGGCCGTCCTACTACAACCCGCGTCGCAACCCGGAGCGGGCGCTGGAGCGCCGTAACCTGGTGCTGGATGTACTTGAGCAGCAAGGTGTCGCCACCCCTGAACAAGTGGCCGCCGCGAAGAAAATGCCACTGGGTGTAACCACCCGCGGCAAGCTCGCCGACAGCTCCTTCCCGGGCTTTATCGACCTGGTCAAACGCCAACTGCGTGAAGACTACCGCGACGAAGACTTGACCGAAGAAGGCCTGCGGATCTTCACCAGTTTCGACCCGATCCTGCAGATGAAGGCCGAAGCGTCGGTCAATGACACCTTCAAACGCCTGACAGGTCGTAAAGGCTCTGGCGACGTCGAGGCTGCGATGGTGGTGACCAACCCGGAAACCGGCGAAGTCCAGGCCATGATCGGCAGTCGCCAGGCCAGCTTTGCCGGGTTCAACCGGGCGCTGGACGCGGTGCGGCCGATTGGCTCGCTGGTCAAGCCGGCGGTGTACCTGACCGCGCTGGAAAAACCGAGCAAGTACACGCTGACCAGTTGGCTGTCCGATGACCCGCTGTCGGTCAAAGGAGCTGATGGCCAGATGTGGACGCCGCATAACTTTGATCGTCGCTCCCACGGTACGATTTTCCTGTACCAGGGCTTGGCGCATTCCTACAACATCTCGACTTCCCGTCTCGGCCTTGAGCTGGGCGTGCCGAACGTGCTCAAGACGCTCGGCCGGTTGGGCATCACTCGGGAGTTCCCGGCGTTTCCATCGATGCTGTTGGGTGCGGGCGCGATGAGCCCGATGGAAGTGGCGACCATGTACCAGACCCTGGCCAACGGTGGTTTCAATACGCCGATGCGTGGGATCCGGAGCGTGTTGACGGCCGAAGGCGAACCGCTCAAGCGTTATCCGTTCCAGATTCAGCAACGCTTTGACCCGGCCTCGATCTACCTGATCCAGAACGCCATGCAGCGCGTGATGCGCGAAGGTACCGGGCGCTCGGCCTACAATGTGCTGCCGGCCAACCTGACACTGGCCGGCAAGAGCGGTACCAGTAACGATTCGCGGGACAGCTGGTTCGCAGGTTTCAGCCAGGACCTGCTGGCAGTGGTTTGGCTGGGGCGTGATGACAACGGCAAGACACCGTTTACCGGTGCCACCGGCGCGTTGCAGGTATGGACCAGCTTCATGAAAAAGGCCGATCCACTGCCGCTGAACATGCCGCAGCCGGACAATATCGTCCAGGCCTGGATCGATCCGCACACCGGCCAGGGTTCCGATGCCAACTGTCCGGGCGCGGTGCAGATGCCGTATATTCGCGGCAGCGAGCCACCACCCGGTGCAGCGTGCGGAGCCAGTGCGCCCGCCAGTGCTGAATCGGTGATGGATTGGGTCAAGGGCTGGATGAATTAAGCAAAGAGGGTTTCACGTGAACAAGTTGTTGATTCCAGCTATTACAGTTTTGGCATTGCTCGGTGGTTGCGCCAGCGTGGAGCGGGGCTCTATTCCGGTGGTGGACTCCAGTACAACGGTGTCCAACAACGACCGGATCTCGGCCAACGGCGGCTTCCGCCAAACCGTTACCAACCGCCCTGCCCAGGCCCGGCCCCAGGCGCAAGCCGTGCCTCAGGACTCTGGTGTAGTGGTGATGATCCCGGGTGGCGGCGCTGCCACCTCGGCTCCGATCAGTACTCAACCATGGACCCCAGGCCCAAGTACATCGGGCCCGATCGACGCCACGCCGATTCAAACGGCACCGATCAACCAGGGCACCTACAACATGCCGTCGACGCCGAGTGGAATTCCTTCCGCCAGCAGTGCCGGCGGTCTGTCAGCGGATGAGCAGTTGGATGGCCCGGTGCTGGCGTTGCTCACCACTGCCCAACAGCAGCAGTCGGGTGGCGATTTGAACGGCGCATCGTCGAGCCTCGAGCGCGCCCAGCGCGTGGCACCGCGTGAACCGCAAGTGCTATACCGCCTGGCTCAGGTTCGCATGGCCCAGGGCGATGCCCCACAAGCTGAACAATTTGCCCGCCGCGGCCTGACCCTGGCCAATGGCCGTCCAGACCTGCAGGCCAGCCTGTGGAGCTTGATCGGTGATGCCCGCGAGAAGCAAGGCGATGCTGCCGGCGCCGCCCAGGCTCGGCAAAAAGCCAAGGTAAGCCTCTGATGGATGCACGCTTTCCGGCGATTGCCGAACAGTTGTTGTTGATCGAACGCGAACTGCGCTTGCAGGGCTGGTGGGACGAAGTGTCCCCCAGTGCTGAAGCCTTGAGCAGTGTTGAGCCGTTTTCCGTCGACACACTGGACTTTCACCAGTGGCTGCAATGGATTTTCCTGACACGGATGAAGCAAATCCTCGAACAGGACCTGCCATTGCCCAATGCGTCGGGGATTCTGGAGATGGCCGAGATGGTTTACGCCGATCGGCCACTTGAGAGCCTTGGCCTGCGGACTGCGCTGAAAAAGTTCGATCAACTGATCGTCGACGCTCGTTAATTGCCTGGCTGCCGGTTTTTCCGGCAGTCTTGCGCATATTTCTACCGCTTTGCGCCATTCAGGCGAGTTTTATCCCTCCTCAAGCCCCTTTCTTCTACGTTCTCATGCGCTTAGTTGGAAAAAAGCGCAATTATTGCTTGACTTGGAGGGGCTGAAACAGAAGAATCCAAAGTCCGCTGTAGAGGGACTGCCAGAAGCAGACCCACTCAGCAGATCATGAGGCGCATACCCGCGCCGACCTGTTACACCCGCAACGCGTTACCTCGCGCTGGGTGGGAAAATCCCGCAACACTTGGGACGCTCCCAATACTTGCTCAGTCAGTGCTGACGTAGTCGGCGACCACCGTCGCTCATGCTCTGCTGAGAAGTAAACCTATTAAGACCCGTCGGTTTTTAACGGACGGTATTCTGGCGTTTTAGAGGTGAACAACGTGGAGCTTTTATCTGGCGGTGAGATGCTCGTCCGCTTTTTGCGTGACGAAGGCGTCGACTATATCTACGGGTACCCAGGTGGTGCTCTGCTGCATGTCTACGACGCACTGTTCAAGGAACCGGCTGTTACCCACATCCTGGTTCGCCACGAACAAGCTGCTACCCATATGGCTGACGGTTACGCCCGTGCCACCGGTAAAGCCGGTGTGGTACTGGTGACTTCCGGCCCTGGCGCGACCAATGCCATTACCGGCATCGCGACGGCCTATATGGACTCCATCCCGATGGTGATCATTTCTGGCCAGGTGGCGAGCACCATGGTCGGTACCGATGCATTCCAGGAAACCGACATGATCGGTATTTCCCGGCCGATCGTGAAACACAGCTTCATGATCAAGCATGCCTCGGAAATCCCGGAAGTCATGAAGAAGGCGTTCTACCTCGCACAGTCCGGTCGCCCGGGTCCTGTAGTGGTCGATATCCCGAAAGACATGACCAACCCTGCGGAAAAATTCGAATACATCTTCCCGAAGAAAGCCAAGCTGCGCTCCTACAGCCCGGCCGTTCGCGGGCACTCGGGGCAAATCCGCAAGGCGGCAGAAATGCTGTTGGCGGCCAAGCGTCCAGTGCTCTACTCGGGTGGTGGGGTGATTTTGGGCGGCGGTTCTGCACCGCTGACCGAACTGGCCAAGCTGCTCAACCTGCCAGTCACCAACACCTTGATGGGCCTTGGCGCGTTCCCGGGTTCGGACCGTCAGTTCGTCGGCATGCTCGGCATGCACGGCAGCTACACCGCCAACCTGGCCATGCACCATGCTGACGTGATCCTCGCCGTCGGTGCGCGGTTCGATGACCGGGTGATCAATGGCGCGAGCAAGTTCTGCCCGAATGCCAAGATCATCCACATCGATATCGACCCGGCATCCATCTCCAAGACCATCAAGGCCGACGTGCCTATCGTTGGTCCTGTGGAAAGCGTGCTGACCGAAATGGTCGCTGCGCTGAAGGAAATCGGCGAAGCCCCGAACAAGGATTCCGTTGCCAGCTGGTGGAAGCAGATCGACGAGTGGCGCGGTGATCGCGGCCTGTTCCCTTACGACAAGGGTGATGGCAGCGTCATCAAGCCACAGACCGTGATCGAAACCCTGTGCGAAGTGACCAAGGGCGATGCCTTTGTGACCTCCGATGTGGGCCAGCACCAGATGTTCGCGGCGCAGTACTACAAGTTCGACAAGCCTAACCGCTGGATCAACTCCGGTGGCCTGGGCACGATGGGCTTTGGTTTCCCTGCGGCCATGGGTGTGAAGCTGAGCTTTCCGGATACTGACGTTGCGTGCGTCACCGGCGAAGGCAGTATCCAGATGAACATCCAGGAACTGTCGACCTGCCTGCAATATGGCTTGCCGGTGAAGATCGTCTGCCTGAACAACGGTGTACTGGGCATGGTTCGCCAGTGGCAGGACATGAGCTACGGCAGCCGTCACTCCCATTCCTACATGGAGTCTCTGCCTGACTTCGTCAAATTGGTTGAAGCCTATGGCCATGTCGGCATGCGCATCACCGATCTGAAGGATTTGAAGCCGATGATGGAAGAGGCGTTCGCCATGAAGGACCGCCTGGTGTTCCTCGATATTCAGGTCGACACCAGCGAGCACGTCTACCCGATGCAGATCAAAGACGGCTCCATGCGCGATATGTGGCTGAACAAGACGGAGCGTACCTAATCATGCGGCACATTATCTCCCTGCTTCTGGAGAACGAACCGGGCGCTCTGTCACGTGTGGTCGGACTGTTTTCGCAACGCAACTACAACATCGAAAGCCTGACGGTGGCGCCGACCGAAGACCCGACCTTGTCGCGTCTGACGTTGACCACCGTTGGCCATGATGAGGTGATCGAGCAGATCACCAAGAACCTCAACAAGCTGATCGAAGTGGTCAAGCTGGTCGACTTGTCGGAGAGTGCCCACATCGAGCGTGAGCTGATGCTGGTCAAGGTCAAGGCCACGGGTGCACAACGGGCCGAGATCAAGCGCACTACCGACATTTATCGCGGGCAGATCGTCGATGTGAGCGCCAGCGTTTATACCGTTCAACTGACCGGTACAAGCGACAAGCTGGACAGCTTCATCCAGTCGATCGGGACGGCCTCGATTCTGGAAACTGTACGCAGTGGCGTCACCGGGATTGCTCGTGGCGACAAAGTACTCAGCATCTAACTCAAATTTAGCGAATGGCCTTAAACGGCCTGGATATATAGAGGAACCTCATGAAAGTTTATTACGATAAAGATTGTGACCTGTCGATCATCCAGGGCAAAAAAGTCGCCATCATCGGCTACGGTTCCCAGGGCCACGCCCAAGCGTGCAACCTGAAAGATTCCGGCGTTGACGTGACCGTTGGCCTGCGCAAAGGCTCGGCCACTGTTGCCAAGGCTGAAGCCCACGGCCTGAAAGTGACTGACGTTGCTTCTGCTGTTGCTGCTGCCGACCTGGTCATGATCCTGACCCCGGACGAGTTCCAGTCCGCGCTGTACAAGAACGAAATCGAGCCGAACATCAAGAAGGGCGCCACCCTGGCCTTCTCCCACGGCTTCGCGATCCACTACAACCAGGTTGTGCCGCGCGCCGACCTCGACGTGATCATGATCGCGCCGAAAGCACCGGGCCACACCGTGCGCTCCGAGTTCGTCAAAGGCGGCGGTATCCCTGACCTGATCGCGATCTACCAGGACGCCTCGGGCAACGCCAAGAACGTTGCACTGTCCTACGCTGCTGGCGTGGGTGGCGGTCGTACCGGCATCATCGAAACCACCTTCAAGGACGAGACTGAAACCGACCTGTTCGGCGAACAAGCCGTTCTGTGCGGCGGTACCGTTGAACTGGTCAAGGCCGGTTTCGAAACCCTGGTTGAAGCTGGCTACGCGCCAGAAATGGCCTACTTCGAATGCCTGCACGAACTGAAGCTGATCGTTGACCTCATGTACGAAGGCGGTATCGCCAACATGAACTACTCGATCTCCAACAACGCCGAATACGGCGAGTACGTGACTGGCCCGGAAGTGATCAACGCCGAGTCCCGTCAGGCCATGCGCAACGCCCTGAAACGTATTCAGGACGGCGAATACGCCAAAATGTTCATCAGCGAAGGTGCAACCGGCTACCCTTCGATGACCGCCAAGCGTCGTAACAACGCCGCTCACGGTATCGAGGTCATCGGCGAGCAACTGCGCTCCATGATGCCGTGGATCGGTGCCAACAAGATCGTCGACAAAGCCAAAAACTAAGTCGTACGGATCAAGGGAAAACGCGGCTTAGGCCGCGTTTTTTCGTTTGCGGGGCAGGTTCTGGTATAAAGCTGCATCGTTTGCGGGCGAACACTCGCCGCAAGTTTCTGTCGAAATTTTTCACACCGTTGCAAGGTAAAGTCCATGAGCGAACGTCCCGAAGAGCCAAACCAGGCCTCTGACGCCGAAAGCCTGCTACCGATCGATGAACATGTCGAAGAAGGGCACGATGCTGAAGGCCGTAAAGTCCGGCATCGTGGCATCTATCTTCTGCCCAATCTGTTCACCACTGCGAACCTGTTCGCGGGGTTCTACTCCATCATCAATTCCATGAGTGCCCAGAGTGCGTTGGCGGCCGGCGATGCGGCCGGGGCCAGCAAGTACTTTGGTTTTGCCGCGATAGCGATCTTCGTCGCCATGGTCCTTGATGGCCTGGATGGCCGGGTTGCGCGGATGACCAACACCCAGAGTGCCTTCGGCGCCGAGTATGACTCGCTGTCGGACATGGTTGCCTTCGGTGTGGCGCCGGCGTTGCTCGCATTTGCCTGGGCGCTGGGTGATATGGGCAAGGTTGGCTGGATGGTTGCCTTCATCTATGTGGCGGGCGCGGCATTGCGTCTGGCGCGCTTTAATACCCAGGTGGGGACTGCCGACAAGCGCTACTTCATTGGCCTGGCCAGTCCGGCTGCGGCGGGTGTGGTAGCCGGTATTGTCTGGGCATTCAGCGACTACGGTATCCAGGGTTCCAAGATGTCGTTCCTGGTGGCCTTGATGGTCGCGGCGGCCGGCATGCTGATGGTCAGCAACATCAAGTACAACAGCTTCAAGGAGCTGGACCTCAAAGGGCGTGTGCCGTTTGTGGCTATCCTGGCAGTGGTGCTGGTGTTTGCCGTGGTCTTCAGTGATCCGCCGCGAATCCTGCTGCTGGCTTTCCTTGTGTATGCCGCGTCCGGCCCGGTGCAGTACCTTCTGCATCTTCGTCAGCGCAAAACGTTGCCTTAATGTAATTTCCCCCATACTCCGCAGTCTATTGGTGCATCTGTCCTCCAAAGCTGCGGAGTTGCCATGTTAATCAAGTTTCCCAAAGCGTCTGATTGCCAAGAATCGGATGTCACGCCTGAATCCCTCTATTTCTCTCGCCGCAGCTTGCTCGGTGGTGCGCTTGCCGGCCTGGCTGCCAGCAGCCTGCCGCGTTGGGCCAGTGCGGATGATGCGGCACGTTATGCCGATGTCGAGCCGGGCAATGCACCTGGCTGGTTTGCCGAAAAGCTCCCGGGTACCAAATGGCAGGCGATTACCGTCAAGGACGAGGCCATCACCCCTTTCAAGGACGCAACCCACTACAACAACTTCTATGAGTTCGGTACGGACAAGGGCGACCCTGCAGCCAATGCCGGGTCTCTGAAGACTGAGCCGTGGAGTGTGGTGATAGATGGTGAGGTCGCCAAACCTGGGCGCTATGCGCTTGAAGACTTCATGAAGCCCTATCAGTTGGAAGAGCGAATCTATCGACTGCGCTGTGTAGAGGCCTGGTCGATGGTCATTCCGTGGATAGGGTTCCCTATATCGGAACTGCTCAAGCACGTCGAGCCGACCTCGAACGCCAAGTACATTCGTTTTGAAACCCTGCAGGACCCCAAGAGCATGCCGGGGCAGCGGTCCAACTTCGCCTTGATCGACTGGCCTTATGTAGAAGGGCTGCGATTGGATGAGGCGATGAATCCCCTGGCGATCCTTGCGGTGGGCATGTATGGGCGGGAGCTGCCGAACCAGAACGGCGCTCCGTTGCGGTTGGTGGTGCCGTGGAAGTACGGATTCAAGAGCGTCAAGTCGATCGTGCGCATCAGCCTGGTCAGCGAGCAGCCGAAAACCACCTGGCAAAGTATTGCCGCGAGTGAGTATGGGTTTTACGCAAATGTGAATCCTACCGTCGACCATCCGCGTTGGACCCAGGCGCGGGAGCGGCGGTTGCCCAGCGGGCTGTTCAGTCCCAATGTGCGTGAGACACAAATGTTCAACGGCTACGCCGATGAAGTCGCCTCTCTTTATGCGGGCCTCGATCTGCGGAAGAACTATTGATGCGCTATCCGATCTGGCGCATCGGCGTCTTTATAGCAGCGGCGGTGTGGCCGCTGTTCTGGCTGTACGAGGCCTGGAGCTTTGCGCTGGGACCTGATCCGGGCAAGGTGCTGATGGATCGGCTCGGGCTTGGCACCTTGATTCTGTTGTTAATAACCCTGGGTATGACACCGTTGCAGAAGCTCAGTGGTTGGGCGGGGTGGGTCGCCGTGCGACGGCAGCTGGGATTGTGGTGCTTTGCCTATGTGGTTTTGCATCTCGCTGCTTACTGCGTGTTTATCCTTGGGTTGGATTGGTCGCAGTTGGGGGTTGAGCTACGGAAGCGGCCTTACATTATTGTGGGTACCTTGGGATTCCTTTCTCTATTGGTGCTGGCAGTCACCTCCAACCGATACAGCCAGCGTCGCCTTGGTGTGCGCTGGAAGAAACTGCATCGTTTGGTTTACGTGATTCTCGGGCTTGGTTTGCTGCATATGCTGTGGATCGTGCGGGCAGATCTCAAGGAGTGGGCTATCTATGCATCTATAGGGGCGCTGCTTCTGGTCCTGCGTATACCACCGGTGACGCGCCGAATTCCCCGTCTTATTGCTAAAAAACCATCTTCTGCAACAAAAGCGTAATTAACCCTTGACGGCAGATTCTGGAAGTCTATAATTCGCCCCACTTCCGGCGCAGTCGAAACGGAAAACTCCTTGGTAAACAACGAGTTATGTAGGTTTCGACAGCGAGCTGCTTCAGATCATCGAGGCCCAGAAGGAGTTAGTAAG
>NZ_JACARS010000109.1:0-39025 GCF_013386485.1 Pseudomonas sp. P7758
AGTCAGGGGTTTTGTTTTGGGCGGTCGGAAAACGGGGAGAGAGCTGTTGGCCGTAAAAAGATCCAGCCTGGTTAAAAGCCTTGCTCCCTGATCAACTCAATCAGTGCCCTTAACCCGGCCGGCACATGGCGCCTACCTGGGTAATAGAGGCGCAAGCAGTCAAAAGACGGCGTCCATTCCTCCAGTACGCGCACTAACGTCCCGTTCGCTAAATCGGCAGCGGCATTCCATTCCGTAAGATAGGTCAAGCCTAGTCCCGCCCTGGCAGCCTCGAGCATCAGAGTCGGATTATCCAGGGTCAAAACCCCTTGCACCTCGACAGCAAGCGCTTCGCCATGTCGCTCAAACTCCCAGTGATAGATCGCACCGCTGGGCATCCGGCTGCGAATACACTGATGGGCCCGCAGATCCATGGGACTGACGGGAACTGGGTTGAGAGCAAAATAGTCCGGGCTGCCCAATACCGCAAAACGCTGGGCCGGACTGATATCGATTGCGATCATGTCTTGAGGAACCGTATCACCGAGCCGAATCCCCGCATCAAACCCCTGCGCGACGATATCCACCAGCCGCCCCTCAGTGACGATATCCAATTTCATCCGTGGATAACGTCGCAGGTACTCCAGCAGCAACGGCATCACCTGCTTTGCCGCCCCCGCCGAGGTATTCAGGCGCAAGGTACCGCTGGGTTCCGCGCTGCGATTTCCTGCCTGTTCCAAGGCCGTGCGAATGCTCAACAGTGCAGGGGTAATGGTTTCAACAAACTCCGCGCCCACTTCAGATAACGACACGCTGCGCGTGGTGCGATTGAACAGCCTCACCCCCATCCGCGCTTCAAGCCCCGCGATAGAGTGGCTCAACGCCGATGTCGACACATTCAACTCGGTCGCCGCTGCCCGAAAACTGCGATGCCGAGCCACTGCCAGCACCGCTTCCAACTCATTCAGCCCGGATGTATTCATTGTCCTGAATCGCTCATCAACTCATGCCGATTTGTACGGCTTATCAGCTTAATCATAGTGACTTACCGTAGGACGCACTAGCTCAGCGTCCCGGAGGACCTATGCAATACATCAACCAGATTTACATCAACGGCGCCTTTGTGACGCCCCATGGCGAAGAGCTTTTTGACCTGTTCAACCCTGCAACAGGCCAGCGTATCGGCCAGGTTCGATTGGCAAATGAACAAGACGCCCTGGATGCCATCGCTGCCGCCAAGCGAGCTTTTACCGAGTTCTCCCATAGCTCTAAAGATGTGCGCATCGACTATCTCAAACGCCTTCACGCCGCAGTTGAATCCATTGAAGACGCACTTACCGACGCGATTATCGAGGAGTACGGCGCCCCAATATCCCGTGCGCGGTGGATGGCCAGGCATGCGGCCAGCGTCCTGCAAGATGCCGCTTCAGTACTGGAGAGCTACAACTTCTCCCGACGCATTGGCATCGCCGAGGTGGTCATGCAGCCGCTGGGTGTGGCCGGCTTGATCACACCCTGGAACAGCAACGCCGGTTTTATCTGCGGCAAGCTCGCTGCGGCGTTGGCCGCCGGCTGTACCGCCGTGATCAAACCCAGTGAAATGAGCGCAATCCAGACCTCGCTAGTCACCCGCGCCCTGCATGACGCAGGCTTGCCTCCCGGTGTATTCAACATCGTCACTGGCCGTGGCGAAACCGTAGGCGCCGTGTTGAGCGCCCATCCCGACATCGCAAAAGTGTCCTTCACGGGTTCAACCGCTGTCGGCAAAACAATCCTGCGGACCGGCGCCGAGACCCTGAAGCGCGTGACCCTAGAGCTGGGCGGCAAATCACCGGTGCTGATTCTCGATGATGCGGACCTCAAGACGGCCGTGCCCATGGCCCTTCAGGCCGGTTTCATGAACAGCGGCCAGGCCTGCATCGCCGGCACTCGAATCCTGGTACCCGAAAGTCGTTTGGAAGAAATCGAAGCGCTGATGATCGACGAGGTGGGCAACGTGCAAGCCGGCGACCCTCGTGACCCAGCCACTGCGGTCGGCCCCATGGTCAGCCAAAAACAGTGGGAGCGCGTACAGCGCTACATTCAGATCGGGATCGAGGAGGGCGCCCACCTATTGGCAGGAGGTCGCGGTTTGCCTGAGGGCATCAAAGCCGGGTGGTTCGTAAAACCAACCGTATTCAGCCGGGTGACCAACCAAATGGCCATCGCCCGCGAGGAGATTTTCGGCCCAGTGCTCTCGATCATTACCTACGCAACCGAGGAAGAGGCCCTGACCATCGCCAACGACACACCCTACGGCCTCCAGGCATACATCCTGTCTTCAAATCCCGAACGCGCCCGCAGGCTGGCCAGCCGTATAGACGCTGGCCGAGTGCTGATCAATACCCTGGCCCATGAACCTCTAGCGCCGTTTGGTGGCTTCAAGCAATCGGGTATCGGCCGCGAGTACGGCACATTCGGCCTCGAAGCCTTCCTGGAGCCCAAGTCGATCCTGAGCTGATCGTCAGCATAAAAACGCATGAATAAGGTCAACGGCTCAAACCAAAGTGCATGAACAGGCTCCATTAGCACACCGTTCAGGGAAATCGATGCAAAGTGTTTCTGCATTTTTGGTATGGTGCAGCACATTTTCACAAGGACTGATTTTTCCTCCGCAGGAAGCGGCGTCGACCTTATTCAACGAGATGCTGTAGAAATGCCTGAACCAATACCGATCAAGGATCACGAAAAAGAAAACCGCCTGGTCAACAAGCGGCTGCTGGCCTGCGCGCTGCTGGTAATCGGCATTACCTGCGCCCTGGTAGGTCGGATGTACTTCCTGCAGGTGGTGCAGTACGACTACCACTCCACCATTTCCGAAAACAATCGCGTCCACGTCCTGCCGATCACACCGACCCGCGGCCTGATCTATGACCGCAACGGCGTAGTACTTGCCGACAACCGTCCCAGCTACAACCTGACCATCACCCGCGAGCGCACCACCGATCTCAAAGGAGAGCTGGACGCTATCGTCAGCCTCCTGCATTTGCCCGCCGAGGACCGTGGCGTATTTGATAAGGCGCTCAAGCAAGCCCGTCATCCCTTCGTGCCCGTCACCCTGTTCTACGAGCTGACCGAAGAGCAGATCGCCGTGCTGGCCGTCAACGAATTCCGCCTGCCGGGCGTGGATGTCGAGCCGCAATTCGTCCGCCATTATCCGCTGGGTGCGCACTTTGCCCACTCCATTGGCTACGTAGGCCGGATCAACGAAAAAGAATCCAAAGCCCTCGACTCAGTGGAGTACCGGGGCACCCAGTCCATTGGTAAAACCGGGATCGAGCGTTTCTACGAGTCCGAGTTGCATGGCCACGTCGGCTATGAAGAAGTTGAAACCAACGCCCAGGGCCGCGTCCTGCGGGTGCTCAAGCACACCGACCCGATCCCCGGCAAAAACATCGTGCTGAGCCTGGACGTCAAACTCCAGGAAGCCGCCGAAGAAGCCCTCGGCGACCGCCGTGGTTCGGTGGTTGCTCTCGACCCGGCAACCGGCGAAGTGCTGGCGATGGTCAGCAAGCCAAGTTTCGACCCGAACCTGTTTGTCACCGGCATCAGCTTCAAGGAATACGCCGCGCTGCACGACTCCCTCGACCGTCCGCTGTTCAACCGCGTGCTGCGCGGGCTCTACGCGCCGGGTTCGACGATCAAGCCGGAAGTCGCCATCGCTGGCCTCGACAGCGGCGTGGTTACCGCCCAGACCCGGGTGTTCGACCCGGGCTATTACCAACTCCCGGATTTCGACCACAAATACCGCAACTGGAACCACAGCGGCGATGGTTGGGTGGACATGGACGCAGCGATCATGCGCTCCAACGACACCTACTTCTACGACCTGGCCCACAAGCTGGGTATCGACCGCCTGCACGACTACCTGGCCGAGTTCGGCCTTGGCCAGAAAGTCTCCCTCGACATGTTCGAAGAGTCAGCCGGCCTGATGCCGTCCCAAGCCTGGAAGCGCGCTACCCGGCGCCAGCCGTGGTTCCCGGGTGAAACCGTGATCCTCGGCATCGGCCAGGGTTACATGCAGGTCACCCCGTTGCAGCTGGCCCAGGCCACTGCGCTGATCGCCAACAAGGGCGTGTGGAACCGACCGCACCTGGCCAAGACCATCAATGGCGTGCCGCCGGTGGATGAAAACCCGATGCCCAACGTGGTGCTCAAAGACCCGCGCGACTGGGAGCAGGTCAACCACGGCATGCAATTGGTAATGCACGATCCACGCGGTATCGCCCGGGCGGCTGCAGCCGGTGCGCAGTACCGGATTGCTGGCAAGTCTGGTACTGCGCAGGTAGTGGCGATCAAGCAGGGCGAGCGTTACAACCGTCTCAAGACCCTGGAGCGCAACCGCGACAACGCCTTGTTCGTCGGCTTTGCCCCGGCGGAGCACCCGCGGATCGTGATTTCGGTGATGATCGAAAACGGCGAGGCCGGTGGCCGAGTGGCGGGGCCGGTGGTGCGCCAAATCATGGACGCCTGGCTGCTCGATCAGGAAGGCCACTTGAAGCCGCAATACGCAACCCCTGCCAAGGCGCCGGGTGATCCCCACGTTTGACGCCACAAGGGCATGACACCGTCATGCCCTATCCCTTTTCAAAGGTTGCGCATTGGTCGATGTCGCCTACTGTCAATACAGGAGGTGTCTCATGCACGAATCAAATGAAATCAAACGTAAAGTCCTGCTCAACGCTCCACGCCAACGGGTCTGGGAAGCACTGACCGACGCCGAGCAATTCGGCAGCTGGTTTGGCATCGCCCTCAAGGGCAAACAGTTTGCCCAGGGCCGGGCCATTGAAGCCCCGATCACCTATCCCGGTTACGAGCACGTGGTGTGGAAGGCAAGGATCGAGCGGCTTGAACCACAGACACGGTTCTCTTTCAGCTGGCATCCCTACGCCGTAGACAAGGATGTGGATTACGACGCGGAAACCCCAACGCTGGTGGAGTTCACCCTCGAGGATCACGCCGAAGGCATCTTGTTGCGGGTGGTGGAGTCAGGTTTTGACGGGATCCCGGACGTTCGCCGCCAGAAGGCCTACAAGAAGAACTCCCGAGGCTGGGATGATCAGATGAACAACATCGAAGACTATCTGGCGAAATCCCATCAGCCGTGAGCTGATGGGGCGCCGCATTCATCAGCCTTCGTGGGCGGTGCTGATTTCCAGGGTATCGGTGTAGGTCACCAACACGCTTTGGCCGACCTTGAGGTCTTTGAGGCCGGCGCGAATTTCCGGTTTCTCCACGGTCAGCACTTTGCTCTGGCCCGCCGGGTTTTCCAGGGTTACCTGGTTTTTCGCCAGGTCAATGTGGGTGATCTTCAACTGCACCTGTACCTGGCGGAAGGCCGCACCGCCCGGGTTCGGGTTATCCGCGGTGGCGCGTAAGACGCCAGTCTTCTCGGTGGCGTCCGGTGCGCTCTTGTCGATGTCGGTGTCCAGCACGGCGGCGACCGAATGGGTCACCAGCACCTTGACCTGATCACCTGCCTTGAGATTGCCCAGGTCCTTGGCCTGGTCGCTGAGCTGCACATGCACCTTGCGGCCTTCGGCACCTTCGAGCACCACCTGATGGTTGGCGGCATCCACCTCCAGCACCTTGGTGGTCACCTCATCGGCTTCCAGCGACTTGGACAACGGGATATCGGCAGCATGTGCCGTCAGGGCACCAGCAGACAGCAGGGTTGCCAGGGCAATTGCCTGGCGAAGAGGGCGCAATACATTCATTGAGTGGACTTCCATGTGAGAGGAGCCTTGAGTCTAGTGGCGCGTTCGCGATTCGCAAATTCGCCACTGAGACGGAACGGCTACTTGATCACCACCGGATTCACCGGTGCGCCACTGCCCCCGACAATCTTCAGCGGGGCGGCGGTGTAGAGGAATTTCCACTGGCCGTCGTCCGCACAATCGGCGGCCAGTTCCTCCAGCAACACGATTTCGGTGAAGGCGATCCCCAGGTTGCGCATCAGCGCGCAATGCAGCGGAATCTGCACCCCGGACACCGGGTCGGTGATCACTTCGTTGGCGATGGTGTCGGTCACCAGGTTGGGGATTTCCATCTCGTGGAACCACTCCACCAGCTCCCGGCTGTAGGTCAGCCCCGGCTCCATCAGGTCCTTGAAGAACTCGGTCTTGCCCAGCTCATAAAACGCCCCCATGGACCCGGTGCGGATGATCAGGATGTCACGTTTTTCAATGGTCACGCCCTGGGCTTTGGCGGCGTCGAGCAGGTCCAGGTGGTTGAAGGTTTCGCCCCGGCCCAGGCACTTCTTGCCGCGATGGCGGGCCATGTCGATCAGCACCGCACGGCCCACCACGCCGCGTTCGGCAATCGCCAGCACGCTGGCCTTGGCCATGCCGCCAACGGTGGTCTGGGCGTCGTAGCCGTTCCACAGTTGATTGTCGTACCAGGCGTGGCCGAGGGCGTCGTACTGGGTCGAGCCTTGCAGCTGCATGAAGATCACGTCATCGGAATACGCCGCACCACCGGTCATGTGCGGCTGTTTGCCGAAGTGGTAATGGCTGTGGTCGAGGGTGTTGAAGCGCATCGACGGGTTGCGCGCCGGCCACATCGGGTCGCCGTCGGGGTGGCCGATCTGCACTTGCAGGGTAAAGGTCTTGCCCTGGCGCACCGAGGCCACGCCCCGCAGTACTTCGGCTTCAGTCAGGTAATTGAGGGCGCCGACTTCGTCGTCCGGGCCCCATTTACCCCAGTTCTTTGGCAGGCCTTCAAGCAATTCGCGGGTGTTCGGCTCGTTCTTATTATGAAGATCACACATAGCAATTCCGGTCCCTGTGAGAGTGAGTTACACGCAGCGCCCGCCATCGACTTCAAGGCAAGTGCCGGTGATGAACGCCGCTTCGTCCGACGCCAGGTACAGGCAGGCGTTGGCCACATCTTGCGGGGTGGAAAAGCGCCCCAGGGGAATGGTCGCCATGAATTTCTGGCGGTTTTCCGGGGTGTCCGGTACGCCCATGAATTCGCTGAGCAACGCCGTGGCACCCACTACCGGGTTCACGCAGTTGACGCGGATATTGTCCGGCCCCAGCTCCGCCGCCATGGTCTTGCTCATGACCACCACTGCGCCCTTGCTGCCGTTATACCAGACCAGTCCCGGACGCGGGCGGATCGCCGCCGTCGAGGCAATATTGACGAACACGCCGCCGCCCTGGCCGCGAAAATGCGGCACAAAATGCTTGGCGCTCAAGAAGATGCTTTTGACGTTGACCGCAAACACCCGGTCGAACTCGGCTTCGTCGACTTCCAGCATCGGCCGGTTGCGGTGGGTGGTACCGGCGTTGTTGATGACGATATCCAGGCCGCCGAACTGCTCCAAAGTGCCACGCAGCAGGGCGCCCATGCTTTCATCGTTGGCCACGTTGACCTCGATGAAATGCGCATGGCCGCCGCTTTCGGCGATTTCATTGACCACCCGCTGACCGCCGACGGCGTTCATGTCGGCGACGATGACCTTGGCGCCCTGGCGCGCGAAAGTCTTGGCGATGCCCTCGCCAAACCCCGAACCGGCGCCGGTGACGATCGCGACTTTATTGGCTAAACGCATGGTGTGTTCTCCGTTCTTGTTGTTGTGAGGAATCAACCGTGTTTGATCGCAATGGTCTTCAAGGTGGTAAAGCCCAGCAGCGCCTCGAAGCCTTTTTCCCGTCCATACCCGCTGGCCTTCACGCCGCCGAATGGCAATTCAACGCCGCCACCGGCGCCATAGTTATTGATGAACACCTGGCCACAACGCAGGGTGCGCGCCAGGCGCATTTGCCGTGCGCCATCGCGGGTCCACACGCCGGCCACCAGGCCGAACTCGGTGCCGTTGGCCAGGCGAATCGCTTCGGCTTCATCATCGAAGGGCATCACGGCCAGCACCGGGCCGAACACTTCCTGTTGCGCCAGGCGACTGTCAGGCGGCACATCGCGAAACAGCACCGCCTCCTGGAAATACCCGCCGCTGCCGGCCTCGGCAACCACCGTTCCGCGTGCGGCGACGATGATCCCTTCCTGTTCGGCTTGACGAATAAACTCGCGCACCAGGCGCAGCTGCTTCTGATTGATCAGCGGGCCCATGTCCAGGTCCAGCGCCGAAGGCCCGGCGCGCAGTTCGCTGAAACGTTGGCTGAGGCGTGCGAGCAGGGTTTCGTAAATGCTGCGTTCCACCAGCAAACGGCTGCCGGCGGAGCAGGTTTGCCCGCAGTTCTGAATGATGGCGTTGACCAGCACCGGCAACGCTTCATCCAGGTCGGCATCGGCGAACACCAGTTGCGGCGACTTGCCGCCCAACTCCAGGGTGACCGGGCAGTGGCGTTCGGCAGCGGCTTTCGACACGGCAGTACCGGTGGCGGTGGAGCCGGTGAACGAAATGTGATCGATGCCCGGGTGTGCACACAACGCCGCGCCGGCTTCGTAGCCGTAACCGGTGACTACGTTGATCGCGCCGGCTGGAAAACCAACCTCGGCAGCGATTTCCGCCAGGCGCAGCAACGACAGGCTGGCATCTTCCGCCGGCTTGACCACGCACGCATTGCCCGCCGCCAACGAGGCGCCGACGCTGCGCCCGAAAATCTGCATCGGGTAATTCCACGGGATGATATGCCCGGTCACCCCGTGGGGTTCGCGCACCGTCAACACCGTGTAGCCGGCCTGGTACGGCAGGGTTTCGCCGTGCAGTTTGTCGGCGGCACCCGCGTAGTATTCGAAATAGCGGGCAAGGGCGGTGGCATCGGCGCGGGCGACTTTCAGCGCCTTGCCGGTGTCCCGCGCCTCGATCTGCGCCAGCTCTTCATGATGTTCCAGCACCGCCACGCCAAGCTTGGCCAGCAAACGGCTGCGCTCCACGGCCGACAACCGGCCCCACGGGCCGTCGAAGGTTTCGCCGAGTGCCAGGCGCGCCGCGCTGATCGCCGCCTCGATATCGGCGGCCGTGCCACGGGCGATGCTCGAATAGGTTTCGCCGGTGCTGGGGTCGATCACCGGAATGTCTTCCAGCGAGGTCGACGCCAGCCATTGGTTGGCGATGTAATGTGCGTTGGTCATGTTCAGCTCCTGTTCCCTGCGACGCATTCGGCGATGGCGCGACCCACTTCGACAGTGCTGGCGCTGCCGCCCATTTCCCGGGTGCGCGGGCCTTCGGCAAGCACCGTTTCGATGGCGGACACGATGGCTGCCGCCGCTTCCTGATAAAACGGATCACCGTCGCCCAGGTGCTCGATCATCAGCGCGGCCGACCAGATCTGCCCGATGGGATTGGCGACACCGAGCCCGGCAATATCCGGCGCGGAACCGTGCACCGGCTCGAACAGCGACGGGTAGCGCCGCTCCGGATTGAGGTTGGCCGACGGCGCAATGCCGATGGTGCCGGTGCACGCCGGGCCGAGGTCGGAAAGGATGTCGCCGAACAGGTTGGAGGCCACCACCACATCGAACCAGTCGGGATGCTGCACGAAGTGCGCGCACAGAATGTCGATGTGGAACTTGGCGGTCTTCACGTCCGGGTAGCGCCGGGCAATTTCGTTGACCCGCTCGTCCCAGAACGGCATGGTGATCGAGATACCATTGGATTTGGTCGCCGCCACCAGGTTTTTCCGCGGGCGCTGTTGCGCCAGTTTGAAGGCGTAGTCCACCACGCGGTCCACGCCTTCGCGGGAGAAGATCGACTCCTGCACCGCGATTTCCCGCGCCGTGCCTTCCCACATGCGGCCGCCAACGCTGGAGTATTCGCCTTCGGTATTTTCCCGCACCACGATAAAGTCGATGTCCCCCGGCACGCGGCCGGCCAGCGGGCAGGGCACGCCGGGCATCAGGCGCACCGGGCGGATATTCACGTATTGATCGAACTGGCGGCGGATCTTCAGCAGCGACTCCCACACCGCAGTGTGGTCGGCAATGATGTCGGGCGCACCCACCGCGCCGAAGAAGATCGCGTCATGGCTGCCGATCTGTTCGGCCCAGTCGTCGGGCATCATCGTGCCGTGGGCCAGGTAGTGTTCGCTGCACCAGGCAAAGTGGTCGAAGTGAAAGTGAATACCGAAGCGCCGGCTGACAGCGTCCAGTACCCGCAGGCCTTCGGGCACCACTTCGCGGCCGATGCCGTCGCCGGGAATCACGGCGATGCGGTGGGTGGGGCGGGTGTGGGATTGGGACACGCCGTGTCTCCTGTCTTGTTTTTATAGGAAGGTCTGGCGGGGGCATTCTTGGCACAGCTGTGACAACAGGGGAATTGCTAATTGTGGAATCGGCCTTCGCAAAATTCGAAGGCCGAAGGTTTACGCAGGGTTGGCACTCAGGTAGTCGAACAGTGCCAGGCTCGTCAGCGACGGCTGTTCCTTGCGCATGCACAGGTACATCTGCCGGTCGGCCCAGCTGTCGTCGATTTCGATAAAGCGCAAGGCCATCTCCTTGCGGAAGATCTGCACCGCGCCCTGCGGCAACACGCCCACGCCCTGGCCGGCGGCGATCAAGCGGCACACTGCTTCGAAACTGCGCACCTGCACCCGCAGCCGCAACGGCATGCCGATCGCCGCGGCGGCTTCGGTAATCAACGGGGTGATGGCGGCGTTGTCTTCCAGGCCGACGAAGTCGTAGCCGAGCAAATCCTCGAAGCGCGCATGGCGCATTTTCAGTGGGTGGTCATTGGGCACGAGCAGGCACAGGCGGTCCTGGCAGTAGGGCTCGAACCGCAGCTCTTCGCTGGGGCGGGTGGTGACGATACCGACATCCGCCACGCCCTCGCGCACGGCCTGGAGGATCTCCCGGCTGCGCTCCTCGCGAATATCCAGGCGGATGCCCGGGTGCAAGGTGTTCCACTGGGTCAGTTGGCGCGGCAGTTCCTGGCTCATCGCCGAACTGTTGGCGTACAGGCAAACCCGGCCGGTGGCGCCCTTGGCGTAATCGGCGAGATCGGCGTGCATGCCGTCCACGGCCCGCAGGATCGATTGTGCATGCTGGGCCAATACTTCCCCGGCTGCCGTCGGTGAAACGCCGGTGGAGGTGCGGGTCAGCAGGGCGACCTTGAAGTGCTGCTCCAGCAGCGACAGGCGTCGGCTGGCGGCAGAGAGGGAGAGATGGGATTGCTCGGCCGCCCGGGACAGGTTGCCCAGCTTGACCGCCTTGAGGAACAGCTCGATGGAAGTGAGGTCGGGGGACATGCCGGGGTCCTTGTGCGCAGTGGTTGGGAAACTACGCAGTTGGCGTTCGGCTGTCCAATGTCCGGCAAACAACCCGGGTGCAGGCAGATTTGCTTTCTGTAGGAGCTGGCTTGCCTGCGATAGCATCACCGAGGTGCATCTGACACACCGCGGTGCCCGCATCGCAGGCAAGCCAGCTCCTACATTGACTAGGGTTAGAAGTCGATACTGGCCGACAGCTTGGCCACGCGCGGGTCACCTTGGGTCAGGTAGCCGCCGAGTGCCGATTCCCAGTACTTGGTATTGGCGACGTTCTCCACAGTGGCGCCGAGGGTGACGTCACGCTGTTCCACCTTGAAGGTGTAGCGGGCGCCCACGTCGAAGCGGTTCCAGGCGGGCAGGCTGAGGTTGTTGGCCGCGTCGGCATATTGGCCGCCGGTGCGCAGCATCCGTCCGTTGACTGTCACGCCTTGCAGGCCTGGTACATCCCAGTCCACGCCGGCATTCAGTTGGAAGGTCGGTACGCCGATGGCGCGGTTGCCGTCGTTGGCGCCGTTCTGGGTGCCGTGGACTTCGGTGTGGATGATGGTTGCGCCGCCCAGCAGGCGCAGGCCGGCGATCGGTTCACCGAACACGTTGAGCTCAACGCCTTTGTTGACTTGCTCGCCCTGGCGAACATAGGTGGCGCTCAAGCCGTCGGCGCTGAGTTGTGAGTAACCGTCGGTTGGTTGCTCGATGCGATACACACCCAGGGTTGCGCCATAGGTACCCATGTCGAGCTTGACCCCGGCTTCGGTCTGTTTCGAGCGCGCCGGGGCATAGGCCTGGCCGGCATTGGTGATGGGCGCGGTGCCGGCGTTCTGAGGTGCGGTCGGGCCCTGGGCCAAGCCTTCGATATGGTTGGCATAGAACGACACGTGGTCCCACGGCTTGAACACCAAGCCGTACACCGGTGTGGTGATCGACTTGTCGTAATTGGCGTTACGTGGGCCCGACCCGTAGGCATACCCTTGGACCACCAGTTCCTGGCGGCGCAACCCGGCGGTCACCAGCAAGCGATCATCCATAAAGCCCAGGGTGTCCGAGACCGCTGCACTGCGGGCGAAGGTCTTGGCGGTGATGCCCGGATCGTTCAGGTCGCCGCCGACGAAACTGCCCTTGACCGGTTCGGCAACGTCCACCGGGTTATAGATATTGCTGGCGTGGCCGTTGAGGTCGAAGTCATAGGCGTTGCGCGTCTGGGCCCAGATCCCGGTCAACCCGAAGTTCAGTTTGTGGCTGACAGCGCCGGTCTGGAACTTGCCATTCAAGCCCGCCATCAGGCTGGTGTTGTCTTCCTGGTGGGCGATGCGCGAGCCGCTGACGGTGGCATTGCCCAGGGTGTCATTCAACGTGACCGAGGAGTAACGGCCAATCTCGTTGGTGTGCTTGGCGCCGCCCGCGATGTAGGCGGTCCAGTTGTCGTTCAGGTCGTACTCGGCGCGCAACATGCCGAAAGTGTCTTCCAGGCTGCTGGTGCCCCAGCTCGGCGCGTAGTTGGTGTCGGCCGAAGGCGCGTTGGGGATATGGGTCAGGTTCTGGCCGAGCAACACGGTGTTGCGCCCGCCATTGATCTGCTGTTTCGAGTAGACAAAGTCTCCCGACAAACGCAGCGCATCACCGCGATAGTCCAGGCCAACCGCAAACAGCTTCGAACGCTGGCTCTCGTCATCGATCCCGGTGTCGCCTTCGCGCTGGGAAATATTCACCCGTGCGCCAAAACGATTGTCCTCGCCAAAACGTTGCCCGATATCCAGGTGCTCGCCGACCCGGCCATCGCTGCTGATGTCGGTGCTGAAACGCCGCAACGGCACATCATCGGCGCGCTTGGGTTGCAGGTTCACACCGCCGCCAATCCCGGAGCCGCCGGGCGTCACGCCGTTGATAAAGGCGTTGGGGCCCTTGAACACTTCAACCCGCTCCAGGGCGTCGGTGGACATGATCTGGCGCGGCAGGATGCCGTACAGACCGTTGAACGAAATGTCATCGCCGTTCAGCGGCAGGCCACGGATCACAAAGGCCTGGGCCTGGTTCGCGTACCCCGACGCCTGGCGCACGGACGAATCGTTGAGCAGCACATCGCCGACGTTCTCGGCCTGCTGGTCACGGATCAATTTTTCGGTGTAGGAAGACATGCTGAACGGCACGTCCATGATGTCCTGGTTGCCCAGTACCCCCAGTTGCCCGCCGCGGGCGACCTGGCCGCCGGCGTACACCGGGGGCAGGGCGTTGGGCGTGGCCGCGTCGGCGCTGATGGTGGTAGCACCCAGTTCCAGAGCCTTGCCGTCCTGACTGTTGTTCGCATCCTGCGGGGTTTCTGGAGTGGCGGCGTGAGCGGCGAGGCTCAGGGAGCAGCAAAGGGCGAGCAGGGTAGGGCGAAACGGCACAGCCAAACGGGTGGAAGTGGGCATGGTCGATCCTGACGGCGAACCGTCAATGTGAGGAAAAGGGCAACAGCGTTGCGCGTCCTCGCTGCGCGGATACGACTCCGGTGCGAATGATAGTAATTGTCATTAATGTTCTGCAACAAGTTTGTGAGATTACTCTCTCCGTATACGTAGGCCATTTCGGTTAAATCGCCGCGCCGTGGCACAGGCCGAGTAGAATCACGTCCTGAAAGTGATTCTTGAGGTGTGGCAAGGTGGATTTACAGCAGGGGTTTGTCCTGACCCGGCATTGGCGCGACACCCCGGCGGGCACGGAGGTCAGCTTTTGGCTGGCTACCGATCAAGGCCCCAGGTTCGTGCGCTTGCCGGTGCAGACCTCCGTGATGTTCATCCCGCAAGCCCATCGCAAGCCGGCCGAGCTGCAGCTCAAGGGCGAGCGCGGTATCGAGTTGCGTGACCTGGCGCTCTGCGACTTCCACCATCGCCCGGTGCTGGGCCTCTACACCCAACAGCATCGCCAATTGATGGACCTGGAAAAGCGCCTGCGTCGAGCCGGCATCGACGTCTACGAAGGCGATGTGCGCCCGCCCGATCGCTACATGATGGAGCGCTTCATCACCGCGCCGGTGTTGTTCGGCGGCAAAGCGGGCGAGGGCGGCATGCTGGTGGAGGCGCAGATGAAACCCGCGCCGGATTACCGCCCGCCCCTCAAGCTGGTGTCGCTGGACATCGAGACCACCGCCCAGGGCGACCTGTATTCCATCGCTCTGGAAGGTTGCGGCGAGCGCCAGGTGTACATGCTCGGCCCGCCCAACAACACCGATGCGGTGGACTTCAAGCTCGACTACTGCGACACCCGCGCCGAACTCCTCGAACGCCTGAATGTGTGGCTCGCCACCCATGATCCCGACGCGATCATCGGCTGGAACCTGGTGCAGTTCGACCTGCGCGTGCTGCACGAACACGCGCAACGCCTGAACGTGCCGCTGCTGCTGGGCCGTGGCGGCGATGCCATGGGCTGGCGCGAGCACGGCAGCCGCAATCACTACTTCGCGGCAGCGGCCGGGCGGTTGATCATCGATGGCATCGAAGCCTTGCGCTCGGCCACCTGGAGTTTCGAATCCTTCAGCCTGGAAAACGTCGCCCAGACCTTGCTCGGTGAAGGTAAATCGATCTCCACGCCGTACCAGCGCATGGACGAAATCAACCGCATGTTCGCCGAGGACAAGCCCGCGCTGGCACGCTACAACCTCAAGGACTGCGAGCTGGTCACGCGGATTTTCGAGAAGACCGAGCTGCTGAAATTCCTCCTCGAACGAGCCAGCGTCACCGGCTTGCCGGCAGACCGCAACGGCGGTTCGGTGGCAGCGTTCACGCACCTGTACATGCCGCTGATGCACCGCCAGGGTTTCGTCGCGCCGAACCTGGGAGACAAACCACCCCAGGCCAGCCCCGGCGGGTTTGTCATGGACTCGCGCCCGGGCCTCTACGAGTCGGTGCTGGTGCTCGACTACAAAAGCCTCTACCCGTCGATCATCCGCAGCTTTCTGATCGACCCGGTGGGCCTGATCGAAGGCCTGCGTCACCCCGAAGACAGCGAGTCGGTGGAAGGCTTTCGCGGTGCGCGGTTTTCCCGCACCCGGCATTGCCTGCCGTCGATTGTCGCGCGGGTTTCCGAGGGCCGCGAAGTGGCCAAGCGCGAACACAACGCGCCGCTGTCACAGGCGCTGAAGATCATCATGAACGCCTTCTACGGCGTACTCGGCTCCAGTGGTTGCCGCTTTTTCGACACGCGACTGGCATCGTCCATCACCCTGCGCGGCCACCAGATCATGCGCCAGACCCGCGAGCTGGTCGAAGCCCGGGGTTATGAGGTGATCTACGGCGATACCGACTCGACTTTTGTCTGGCTCGGCAGCCCCCATTCCCAGGAAGACGCGACGCGCATCGGCCTGGACCTGGTGCAGCACGTCAACACCTGGTGGCGCGAGCGCCTGCAGAGTGAGTTCGGCCTGCAAAGCGCCCTGGAACTGCAATACGAAACCCACTTCAGCCGCTTCCTGATGCCGACCATTCGTGGTGCGGAAGAAGGCAGCAAAAAGCGCTACGCCGGGCTGGTCACCCGTGCCGACGGCAGCGAAGAAATGGTCTACAAGGGCCTGGAAACCGTACGCAGCGACTGGTCGCCCCTGGCCCGGCAATTCCAGCAGGAACTCTACCAGCGCATCTTCCACCGCCAGCCCCACCAGGATTATGTGCGCGACTACGTACGTCGCACCTTGAGCGGCGAGCTCGACGACCTGCTGATCTACCGCAAGCGCCTGCGCCGGCAACTGGGCGACTACGAGCGCAACGTACCGCCCCACGTGCGCGCCGCGCGGCTGGCCGACGAATACAACGACCGCCAGGGTCGCCCGCGCCAGTACCAGAACGGTGGCTGGATCAGCTACGTGATCAGCGTCAACGGCCCCGAGCCGCTGGAAGTGCGCCAGGCACCGATCGACTACGACCACTATGTCACCCGGCAACTGCAACCGGTGGCGGACGCGATCCTGCCGTTTGTAAACGATGACTTCGGCACCCTGGTGGGCGGCCAGATGGGCTTGTTCTAAAACGGCTTGCCTTGAGGTGGCGAGAGCCTGCAATCTTGGCCACTGACGACCACCAGACAGCGCAGCCCTCCCATGACTGAAATCACCCTGACCGGCACCACGGTCGAACTTCGGCCCCTGCAACGCGAACACGCCGCCGCCCTGGTACAGGCTGCTGCCGACGGGCAGTTGTGGAACCTCAAGGTGACCAACGTGCCGGGGCCCGACACCGTCGAAAAGTACGTGGACATTGCCCTGGCCGGGCGTGAGGCGGGCACCGTGATGCCGTTTGTCATCGTGCGCCGCGACACCGGTGAAGTGGTGGGCAGCACCCGGTTCTGGAAGGTCGACCGGGTCAATCGCAAGCTGGAGATCGGCCACACGTTTATCAGCCAGTCGGTGCAGAAATCCGGGGTCAACACCGAGGCCAAGCTGTTGCTGCTGACCCACGCGTTTGAAGTGATGGAGTGCGTGCGGGTGCAGTTCACCACCGATGAACTCAACGAAAAATCCCGGGCCGCGATCCTGCGCCTCGGCGCGGTACAGGAAGGGATCGTGCGCCACGAGCGCATCATGCCCGATGGCCGCAAGCGCAACTCGGTGCGCTTCAGCATCATTGATCCGGAATGGCCACAGGTGAAGGCGGGGTTGCAAGCCAGGCTGGCTCGCTAGGGCTTATGGCTCAGCTCTTCCACCAACTCATCCATCCGGTCGGCAATTTTCGGCGTGGTCGACAGCGCAAAGCCTTTTTGCGTGCCCACATAGGTCTCGACGATGTACAGCGTGTCGCCCACATCCAGCCCCAGTTCCTGCAAGGCTTCGTCTGGCAGGCGGATGGCGCCGTCGCCGTCCCAGTCTTCGATCGTGACGCGTTTGCTGTGCATGATGGCTTCCCGTTGAACGAATGAACGGCCTAGCCTAACACCTCAATCCCCTGCCAGGAGGCTTGGCACTGTGTACACCCTTTACGGAACCCAAGGCACCGGCTCGTGCATCATCGAAATTGCCCTGCAGCGTTGCGGTGTCGAGTGGTGCCAGGTCGACGCCTGCTCCTGGGAAGACCGCGTGGGCAACGAGGCGTTGGCGCGGATCAACCCGCTCAAGCAAATCCCTACCCTGCAACTGCCCAATGGCAGCGTGTTGACGGAAAGCGCGGCGATCCTGATTCACCTGGGCCTGCAGTTTCCCGCCTCAGGGCTGCTGCCCGAGGAGCCCGCCCAAGTCATTCGCGGCCTGGTGTACATCGCCGCCAACTGTTACTCGGCGATTGGCATCATCGACTATCCGGAACGCTGGACCGACAGCCCCGATGCGCAGCAGCATGAACAGCTGATCAGCGGCACCCGTCGCCGCCTGCATGGGGCCTGGGAAGTGTTTGCCGATCAATTTGCCGAGCAACTGTTCACCCCGGAGCAGGTTCCGAATGCACTGGCGATCATGGCTGCGGCGGTGTCGCGTTGGGCAGGCGGGCGGGACGCGCTGCACCAGTCGCGGCCTGAGTTTGCCCGGGTGCTGGCGCAGGTGGATGCCCACCCAAACGTAGCGCCGGTATTTGCCCGGCATTGGCCGTCGTGAGCATCCGCAATCAAAAGAAACAATGAGGCGTAAGGTGGCTAAACGCCTTGCGTCGCGGGCGTCCTGACCTACGCTTTCTGAAGTTGTCGTAGGAATCATCCTTGAATTTGACTGTCGCAGACATGAAACTCAAGAACCCTGCATGGAATTCAAAGGAGGTGTGCATGCTCATCCGGTCGCTGACCCTGGCTACCTTGATGGCTTTTACGGGGCCGCTGCTGGCCGCGGATGATCTCAATCCGCTCAAGCAGGACCTGGGCAAGTCACGCCCGTTGGTGGTGGTGGAGCTCGACTCCGGCAACCCGACGTTGGCCACCCTCAAGAAACAGCTGGACGAGCCTGCCAACAAGCAGTCCTTTGAAGAGCGCAACATGGTGCTGTACACCGTGTCCTTTGGCAGCATCGGCGCTGAAGGCGAGAAGTTCGCCAAGGACGCGAAGGACAACAAGAAGCTCGCACCGCCTGAAACCAACGCGCTGATCCGCGCACTCAAGCTGGGTGCCGGCAGTGGCACCAAAGTGATCCTGGTGGGCAAGGACGGCGAGAAAAAACTCGAGAAGACTGTGCCACCCGACACCCTCAGCCTGGCGGATTTCTTCAGCGCGATTGATCAGATGCCCCAGGCTGAAAAGGACCTTGCCGCCCCGGCCGAACCTGAGCCCGCTGCCCCTGCAGCAGGCAAGCCTGGCGCCAAGGCCGGCAAGAACTCCAAGCATCCAGCGCCACAACCGGCACTGGATGATTGAGCGTTTTTCTGTAGGAGCTGGCTTGCCTGCGATAGCATCACCTCGGTAATTCAGGCACACCGCGGTGATGCCACGCAGCCTCGCTAAAGCTCGACAGCTCCCACATCACGCCTCAAGCTCCAGGCTTTTCACCGGCCACCGCCGGTGCCTTGCGCACCGGGAACGGGAAGTAGAAAAACCGCAGGAAGGCCACCCGCTTGATCACCTCGCCGATCATCAACGGCACCACCACCGCCACCACCAGCCCGATGCTCGCCGACAGCAGCGGATGCAGCCCGAACCGTTCCATCAAGTCCACCGTCTTGTGTTGAATTTCCCCGTGGAAGATCAACAGAATCAACGTTGACTGCCCGATGTACGTCATCGCCCGCGTCAGCAGCCCCGAGACCATCATCACCCCGGCCAGCGCCCAGCATACATACACGCCGATCACCGCCAGCAAACTGGTCCACAGCCAGTGGTCGTAACGCCGCTGTGCCAGGTCCATGGTGTCCCAGCTGTAGATGAACACCACCGCAAACAACGCCATGGCGCCCAGTAGCGTCAGCAACGAACTCTGGTGGCGACGCAGCACGTCCCGCAGCAGGTAACCAAAGATGAAATAGGTACTGCTGATCAACGTCACATCAATGCTGAACGGCAGCCCCGGCATCGTCCAGGTCTGCCCGCCGACGGTCACCGGCACCTGCCAGAACCACGGCAGGGTCCAGATCCCGAGCATCAATTGCAGGGTGATCACCACGCAGCTCATGGCCAGCGACAAGCCCAGGCGCTGCATCAGCCGCAACATCACCCAGCCGAACAGAATCGCCACCCAGAAGTGCGGCAGGAACCACAGCGCCTGCCATGGAATGGTGTCCACCGAGGCATACAGCACGCCGCCGATGTCCGGCAGCAGTGCCTGGCCGCGCAGCAGGTCGCGGATCAGGATGTACACCAGCATGGTGAAGAAGAACGGCTTGAGCAGTGCATCGGCCTTGCGCACCGCCATCTCGACAAAGGGTTGTTCAGGCTTGAAGAACACCCCGGAGAGAAAGAAGAACAACGGCAGGATAAATACCGCCAGCAGCGGGTACAGCAAGTCCAGGGAACTGGCGACAAACCAGCTGTGCCCGAACACGATGATCAGGATGCCAATGCCCTTGGCAATATCCATTTGAATCCAGCGTTTTTTCACCTGACTGCTCCCACTCTATAAATCTGCCTTGCGCCACGGCTTGAGCCACAGGCCCATGCCCAGCAACACCACGGCCCCCGCCAGGGTGCTCAACCCCAGCTGAAGCCAAATACCTTGAACCCGAAACAACACCAACGCCGCCAAGCCCATCACCAGCCCACTCAGCAACCAGTGCCCCTTCCAGGGCAGGGCGCCGAGCAAGGCCTGGCGTTGCATCAGCAGCAACGCCGTGCACAGCACGCCGGCGAGGGCGGCCAGCGGGATACCCGCCAGGCCAAACACAAACGGCAGCACACCCAGCAGCAACACGTTCACCAGGCTGCCCAGCAACTCGCAACGCAGCGGCTGGCGGGTGTCGCCGGCGGCATAGGCATAACGCGCCAGCAGGGCGTTCCAGGCGCCGAACACCAGCGGCACGGCAAACCAGGCCAGCAACAGCGGCAACGGCGAATCCACCGACTGCTTGGGCAGCAGCAACGCCACCAGGCTCGGCGCCGCCGCCACCAGGCCGACGCCTGCGGGCAAGGTCAGCAGGCTGGCGGTTTCCAGGCCACGCTTGAGCAGGGCCAGGCGCTCGTCGCCCTGGCGCCGGCTCATCATGCCCAGCAGCACCTGGTTGAGGCTCATCAGGGCAATCAACGGCAAGTTCATCAGCTTGCGGGCCAGGTTGACCCAGGTCACCGCACCTTCACCCAGCAAGGACGCCACCAGCCGTTCAATCAGCGCCAAACCCTGGCTGGCACCGTTGCTTAAAAGCAGCGGGCCTATGCGAGCGCCCAGCTCGCGCAATTCCAATGTCGAAGCCCGCAGCCGCCACGGCCGCCAGCCCAGGCGCAGCATCGACGGCAACAGCGCCAGGGGCATCAGCAGGCTGCCGGTGAGGCAGGCCAACGCCAGCGAGTGCGGTTGCGTGGCGGTACCGGCGAGGGCGAGGTAGGTCACCGGCGGCAGGTTGAACAGCAACGAACCGAGCCCCGCGACCACAAAGCGCTCGCTGGCCTGCAGCGGAATACTGAACAGCGCATGCAGCATCAGCCCCGGCACACTCCAGGCGAGAATCTGCAAGTTGCTGCTGGCGAGGCTGGTGGCCGTCGCCGCCAGCCCCGGGCCGAGCAGCTGCACCAGCCATGGCGCCAGCAACGTCAGCAGCAGGCTGGTCACCAGGGCGATCAGCAACAGCGCCGGGAACAACACCGCCAGCCAGTCCAGGCGCTCGCCGTCCTTGCGTTGCAGGTACAGCGGCAGGGCGGCGGCACTCAGCACACCGCCGGCCAGGGACATGCGTAACGCTTCGGGCAAGAACAGCGCGATCAGGAACGCATCGCTGCGCTCGCCCGCACCCCACGCCGCCACCAGCAACCACTCACGGGCAAACCCGAGGCACAACCCCAGCAAGGTTGCCAGGGTCAACCAGAACGCCGATCCGAGCATGCCTAGGGCCCGACGCTATTGAACACAGGCTTGCGATGCGCCACGGTCTTGACCTTTGGCAGACGCGCCGGAAACAGCCGCCGCGCCTCCAGCACGTTGATCCCCACCATCAGCCAGAACAGCGCAATCATCACCAGGGCGAAGCTGAAGTAGTGGTCGAAAAAGCCGCTGACCAGCGCCGACAGAATCCCCGCCGTGCTGCCCAGCCAGATCGCATTGTCCTTGGTCAGGCGGATCGGGCCGATTTCCGGACGGGACTCGCGCCACCAGCGCCAGGTCACTGCGATAAACAGCAGCATGCTGATCACCCCGGTCTTGTAGACGAAATTCAGCCACAGGTTGGAAATCCCCAGCAGGTGCGTACCCGGCACTGGAGGGTCAACCTTGAAGCCAATGCCCAGCGGGTAACTGGCCACGGCCTGGGGGAACATGCGGTATTCGTCAAAGCGCACTTCGGTACTCGCGTTCTGCGCCGAAAAGATTGTCGCCAGACGTTCCTGCAACGGTGGGTACGACAGCACCAGCGCCACGGCCAACGCCACGCCGATCATCAGCAAACGCCCGGTGTACGGCACCCGCCGCGACGCCATCCAGATCAGCACCAGCGCCAGGCTGACCATCGCCCCCCGGCTGCTGGCCAACAGCAGGGCCGCCGCACCCAGGCAGGCAACGCCCAGGCCGAGACCGCGTTTCCAGCCGGTGTTGGTGATGCCGTAGCAGAACGCCAATGGCAGCAGCAGCGCCATGATCCCGCCGGTGGCATTCGGGTGCATCCATGGCGAACCCATCCGCGAGGCCATGGCACCCAGGCCCAGGGACAGGGTGTCGAGGCTGCCGTAGTTCATCAGGGTCAGGATCGGCAACATGCCCGAGGCCGAGCGCGAGCGGATAAATACGCCGATGGACATCACCAGCATCGCCAGTGTGCCCAGCAACAAGGCGATCACCAGGGCTTCGCGGTTCTTCTGTTCAACCAGCAGCTTGGCGGCGAGGAACAGCACCGACAGGTTCAGCAGCCAACGCAACCAGTTCGCCACGCCGCTGGCCTCGGCGGTGATGCTGACCTGGCCGACGATAAACGGCACCACTGTGAAGATCATCAGCCACATCAACATGCGGTCGGTAGGGCGCCGCGACAGCGGTGGGGCGGCCGGCAGGCGCGAGAGGAAACCGTGCCAGATCACCGCCGCCCAGGTCAGGGCGATCAGCGCCTCACTGACCGTACTGCGAATCCCCAGGTTGAGGGTGGAGTAGGGCATGAACGTCGCCACCAGGGCGAACAGCAGCAGTCCCCAGAACGGGAACCGCAGAATCGTCACGGCAGCGGCCAGGCCGATCACTGCCAGCACGGCCTTGACCGGGGAAAGAAACAGGATCAACCCACCAAACAGCAGGCCGAAGACGATGGCGACGAGGCTACCCAGTGAGATTCTCAATTCAATTCCTCGATCAGTTCGGCCAGGCGCCGACGGTAGGCCTGGTGGTTGAAGCGTTCGGCCCAGCTGCGTAACTGTTCAGGTGGTTGTTCGACGGGTTGGTCGGCCAGGTGCAGCATCAACTGCACCAGCGCCGCGCCGTCCGTGGGTGAAAACCGCGGTGCCAGCGGCGGGGTGATTTCGTCCAGCGAGGTACCGCTGGCCACCGCCACCGGAGTGCCGACGCTCAGGGCTTCGATCACCGGCAAGCCAAAGCCTTCCGCGTAGGAAGGCTGCCACAGGCGCAAGGCCTTGCGGTAGAGCCCGTGCAATTCAGCGTCGGATACGCCGCTCAAGGCGCGTATCCCCGGGTAGTTGCGTTGTGCTTCGGGCAAATGCTCCAGGCTGCCCACCAGCACCAGTTCCGGCACGCTCGGCGACTGGCTGCGCGCTTGCTGCCAGGCGTCCACCAGGAACGGCACGTTCTTGCGCAATTCCCGGGTACCCACCAGCAGCCAGTAGCGCTCGGGCAGTTGCCGGGCCGAGAGGTCCGTCGGCAGTCCGACAAAACCGACCACCTGGTTGGGCAACACGCGAATCTTGCCTGCCGCCTTGGGAAACAGCCGCGCGGTTTCGTCGGCACTGTACTGCGAAGGCGTCCACACCCGGTCTGCCGTGTGCACCGCATAGGTGATCGACAGCCGATCACTGGCCTTGTAGATCAGCGCCTTCAGGCGGTTGGCGTGATAGTTGTCCAGGGTGATCTGAAACAGGTCATGCAGCAGCACCACGGTGCGCAGGCCCTGCGGCTTGGGCGGCAGCGGCAGGCCCATATTGAAGGTGCTGATGTACACATCGATGTGCTCATTGCGCAGCGCCTTGGGCAGGTAGCCCGCCTCGAAACGCAGGCGCTGGTGCGGCTGGTGCATGGCGGTCTTGGCGCAGCCCCAGTCCGGGCAATGCACGTTCAGGCGCAGCTCATCCCCCAGCGGCGCGACGCTGAAGCGTTCGAGCTCGATGCCGGGCAGGGTGCGCAGGGCATCTTCCAGGGCGTACACCTGGCGACTGATGCCTGATTGCGGCGAGGTGCCGACGGTGCGGTAATCGAGGCCTATGCGCATGCCGGCTCCTTTTGGCTCTGGGGCGACAGTTGCGCGTACACCTGCTCCAGCTGGCTGGCGGCGACGCTCCAGTCATGGGCACGGCGCACATAGGCGCGACCGGCTTCGCCCATGGGAGCAGCGACTTCAGGCTGTTGCAGCAGGCGCACCACGGCGTCGGCCAGGCTTTCAGCGGTCTGGCCGCCGAGGTAATCCAGGCCTTCCACCAGGTCCAGGCCGGACACGCCCTGGTCGGTACTCGCCAGCGGCAGGCCGGCGGCCAGGGCTTCAAGCACCTTGAGCTTGGAGCCGCCGCCATGGCGCAACGGCGCCAGAAACACCGAGCAACTCGATTGCAGGGCCAGCAGGTTGGGGACAAAACCCTGCCATTCGATGCGTCCGTCCTTCCAGCGTTCGCGCCAGCTTTCCGGCATGCCGAAACCGCAGACGCTCATGCGTGCGTCGGGGCAGCGGGCCCACACTTTCGGCAGGATCTCATCCAGTGCCCACTCGATGGCATCGACGTTGGGCGCGTATTCGTAGTTGCCCAGAAACAGCACGCGGCGGGTCGTCGGGTCGGGTCGGGCAGCAGCGAAGTGCGCGCAATCCACCCCGTTGACCACCACCGGTACCGGCTTGCCGGCAATCTGCGCCAGGGTCTGGGCGTCGGCGTCGGTCACGGCGACCACTTGCGCGGCCTGGCGCATCACCCGGTGTTCCCAGCGGCCGTAGCGCCATTGATCGTAGCGTATGAACGGCAACGCCCAGCCGGGCAGGCGGTCGTAAGTCGCGGCGCCGAGGGACGATTCGACATTGTGTTCGGTCAGCACAAACGGCTGGGAGCGACGGGCCAATGCATCTTCGTAAGGCTGGAAGGTGTAGGTATGTTCGATCTGCACCACGTCCCAATGCTCGGTCAGCAAGCGCTCGAAGGTGTCCTGCAGTTCACCCGACAGGCCATTCACACTGGCCAGCAACGGGTACGGCGCAAACAGCCCGGCCAGCAGGGTCTTCAGGCTGCGCAGCGGGCGGCGGGGGAGGATGATCACCTGTTCCAGAAAGGCTTCCAGCACGTGGCGATCCGTCAGCGATACCGCATGTTTGTCATGCAGCAGCAAGGTGATCCGATGCCCGCGCGCAGCCAGGCTGCGCAGCAAATGAAACTGGCGCGTCTTGCCGCCGCTGGTAGCGGGCCAAGGCGAGTAGGGCAGGATCCAGAGGATGCGCATGGGTGGCTTCAATCCCATAACAGAATTTGCAGGTTCGGCTTGACCGGTACGTCCAGTCCATTGGTGCCACTCAAGGGTGTTTCGGTGCCGCGCAACGGGTCATACAAGGTGGCGGTGGTCATGCCCGGCAAGTGCGCGCTGCCGCCACGGGCCGACCAGAAAAACCACACCTTGCGCCCGTCGGCACGGGACCAGCCGATGCTGAACAGGCCATCGGGCAACTGATCGGCGGTGGGTGGGTCGCCGGGGGTCAATTTCGGCCCGCTCACCTGCAGGAAATTCTGCAGCGCGGTGTACGACGGCTTGGGGTTGGCGTCGATGTCGAGCAAGCCATAACTCTGGTCGCGCACGCTGGCGCGCTGGTCCAGGTCGCTCAGGGTGAACAGGAAGATCTTGTCGAAATCCAGCGCGCTCATCAGCGCGACGCGGCGCACGATGTAGTCGGCCTGGCCCTGGGTGGTGATGAAGTCCTGCACCTCTTTCGGGCCTTTGTAGGTCGACCAGCCCCACTCGGTGCTCCACAGGGTATTCACCCCGGCCGCCCGCAGTTTCTGGTTGAGGGCGCTGGTTTTTTCGACAAAGTCGAGGTTCGACGGCGTGTTGCCTTCGGGCAATTGGGTGTAGGGGTGATAGGACATGATGGTATTCAGGCTCGGCACGCCCAGTTGCAGCAGCCCGTCGAGCATGTTCTGGCCGTTGGGCATTTCGCTGAAGAATGCCATGCCGGCGGCCACCACCGGTTTGTTCGGGTTCACCACCCGCAACGCGGCGGCGGTGACTTGCAACAGGTTCGCATAGCCGGCCGGGTCGGCGGCGGGGCGCCAGAACCCCAGCAGGTTCGGTTCGTTCCACACCTGCCACGCATCTACGCTGGGGTATCGCTGTTCCAGCAATGCCATGCGGTTGGCGAAGATATTCGGGTCCTTGGGCGGGAACTGGTCCTGGTACGGCGAGGAGGCGGGCGCGGTGGTGGCGAACTTCGCCGAGCCCACCAGGTAGAACACCGACTTGATCTGGTTCTGCTGCAGCTTGTTCACCAGTTCGTCGAGGGTCGCGACGTTGTACTGGTTCTCGGCGGTTTCCAGCTGGTCCCAGTGCAGGTCCAGGCGCACCCACTCCAGGCCCAGGGCCTTGAGGCGGTCGATCTGCTTCTGATAACGCTCGGGGCTGAACCACAGGAACTGCGCGTTCACCCCCAGGAAGTCCTTCCACACGACCTCTTTGCTGCCCTTGAGCACATGGCTCTCGGCATCGGCCGGGCGGCCCCAGAGAAAGGCGGTCAAACCCAGCGCAGCGACGACTGCGAGGGTAGCGAGGTAAGTCCGTTTACGCGCCATGGTTGCCTCCTGCAACGGTTTGCTCAAACAGGCTCGCGAACTTCTGCGCGGTCACTGGCCACAACCGTTCACGGCCTATGGCGGCGGCGCGTGCGGCCCAGTCCGTGGCCATGTGCGGGTTGCGTGCGAGCCGCAGCAGTTGTTCGCTCAAGGCGGCTACATCGCCTTGTGGATAGATGGCGCCATTGCCGCTGGCGACTTCCTCGGCAAACGCCCTGGCATCGGAGGTGATCGCGCCGCGCCCGCAGGCGGCAGCCCAGGACAATGCGCCGCTGGTGCCGCGCTGGCGGCCCAGCAGGCCGAGCTTTTTCGATTCGCGATACGGCAGCACCATCACATGGTGCGCCTGGATCGTCTGCGGGATCTCGCTGGCCGGCAAATTCAGCCGCCAGTCGATGGAGCCTGCCAGGCCGAGTTCGGCAATCTGGCTGTTCAACTGCTCCAGGTAATTGCCGCCTGTGCCAAACGCCATTTCGGCGGCAGTGCCACCGGCCAGGGTCAGGCGCACACGGTCACGCAATTCGGGGGCTTTTTCGAAGGCGGCGGCCAGGGCCTGCAACAGGTCTTCGATGCCTTTGCCACGGTAGATAAAACCGAAATACAACAGGTGCAGCGTGTCCAGCGGCGGCAAGGCCACCGGCGGGATATCCAGGTTGGCGTGGTTGATCACCGCCACCTTGCCGGCGGGCAATTGCATGCGCGCCGTCAGGCAGTCGGCGCCCAGGCGGGTGAGGGTCACCAGCCGGGTCAGGCCCTGGGCGACGTGACGTTCTTCGCGCAGGGTCAAGGGATCGGCCAGCACCACTGCCGCCTGGGGCAATGGGCTGGGCAAGGATTCCAGCAGGTTCAGCGGAAAGGGCAATTGCTCACGCCGCCAGACCATGCGTTCCGGGTCATGCACCGTGGCGGTCAACGGCAGGGCGGGGTAGGCCTTGCGCAATTCGCGCAGGGCCAGGAACTCCCCCAGCCGCCCGCCGCCCAGCTCGGCGTGGACCAGGTCAACACCCTGCCAGTCGAAACCGGCAATGGCTTGCTTGATCGCCGCCGTGCTGCCGACCACGCCCGTCAAGGGCGTAGCCACCTCGACGCCCAGTTGCTCCAGTGCCGTCTTGAAGTGGTTCGCGTAGTCGGCGATCCCGTTCTTTTCCGGCGGCAGGGGAGCGAGCAGGGCGATGCGCATCAGAACGAACCCCGGTATTTGGCGATGGTTTTCAGCACCTTGACCGGTACCTCGAACTTGCGGCGGTTGATGATAATGCCATCGACCTTGCCGAACGCCGTGGTGAGGATCGACAGTGCGTGTTCCACCACCGGTACCGTGCTTTTTTGCGCTTCCACTACCAGCGCAATCAGGTCGGCACGGCGCAGGTTGATGAACGCATCACGATTGTCCAGCAGCGCCGAAGCATCCAGCAGTACCACCTGGCCCGGAATCGCCGGCTCAACCCCGCCGATCCGCACCCGCACGCCGTTCTCTTCCAGCAACTGGCGCAACTGCTCGACGATAAAGCTCACGCCTTCACCGTGCCGTGCCGAGGTCAGCCCCAGGGTCAGGCCCTGTTCGGCAATACGCTCCAGCGGCAGCAACCCATACAGGCGATAGATGCTCGCGTTGAAGGCGTTGGTGCTTTGCGCGGTGCTGGTGTCCAACTCCGGCAGCGTGGTCCACAGCGGCAGGCCGAATTTGCCTTCCACCAGGCCGCCGTCGTGGATCCGTTGATCCAGCAGGTAGCACAGGTAGATCACCAGCAGGCCGACCACGATGGAGAACGGGATCGCCAGCAGCAGCATCAGCAGGGTTTTCGGGAAGACGCGCCCAGGGTTCAGGGTAGCTTCTTCGATCACCGCGATGTTACTGATCTGGCTCTTGTCCAGTTCGCGGTCGATCCGCGATTTTTCCAGGCTGTCGACATACAGCGCGTAGTTTTTCTCGGTGCCGTTCAACTCACGGGCCAGGCGCGCCAGTTCCGGCTCGATGGCCAGGGCGTCCTTGCGCTGGGCTTCCAGTTCAGTCAGTTGTTTCTGCTGTTGCACCAACTGTGTACGCAGCGACTGGTTGCGGCTGGTCTCATCCAGCAGTACCCGTTGCAGGTGGATTTCCAGGGTGTTCGGCGCGCGGTTCTCGGAGCTTTGCACCGTGTCGCTTTCACCGGCGACCTGGGCCTGCATGGCACGGATCGAAGCGTCCAGGGCTTTGACCGGCGGCGCGTTATCCGTATAGGTACGCATCATGTCGGCTTTTTCCAGGAGCTTCTGGTTCAGCAGGCGACGCAAGTCTTGTTGCTGCGGGTTCAACGCGATCTGGCGAACCGTGGTCACCTCTTTGGGCTGGCCCTTGAGTTGGTCACGGGTGCTCTGCAACGCCACGTCGGAGGAAGCGATCAGCCGAGTGGAGTTGAACACCTCGCCACGCAGCACGTTGATCCGCTCGGACAAGTCTTCCAGGCGATCGGTGATGCTCGAGGCGCCGATGTCGTTCAAGTGCGCGAGGATCTGCTCCTTGTAGCTCTTGATCTGCGCAGCGCTGGAAGACACCTGGCCTTCATAGAACGCATACAGGCTCTTGCGGCCCAACGCCTGGGTGCGCTCGTCGATGTAAGTCTCGACCCAATCCTTGACCACCGCCTGGGCGATTTGCGGGTCATCCCAGCGGAAGCTGATGTCCATCACCGTAGAGCCGATGGCGTGGGTCACTTCGAAGTTTTTCTCCAGGCTTTTCGCCAGGCGTTCCACCGGGGTGGTTTCTTCGACGATGCCAACGGTTTCCAGCACCACTCGCACACCGTCAAACACGGCACTGATGCCTTTCTTGACGTACCACTTGGTGCGCTTCCACACGCCTTCCGGCGGCTGCATCTTGTCCATCACGTCCAGGTAATGCTCGGCCACTGCACGCACGATAGGGCGGCCGGTCAGCAGGCGCTCTTCGTCGACAATCGGGTCGCGCTGGGTGCTCGGCATGACGATTGGCTGACGGTTGTCGACCTCGATCGGCATCGTCGAGTCACGCCCTGGTTTTACCAGCAATCGCGCGGTGGATTCATACTTGGCCGGCAGCAGGAACGCCCCCAGCAAAATGATCACCAGCGCGGCAATCGCCGCCAGTTTGAACTCGTGCTTGAAGATGAAGAACAGACGCAGAAGATCACGAAAAGAACGGATCTCGATCATGGGATGTCGCTCCTTTAGTGGTTCGTGGTGTAGCTGTAGCCCACACCAATGGATTTGGTGAAGGGAATCAGCTGGTTCAGGTAAGTGTCCACGCCTTGGATCCGTTCGCCGACGTTGGACTTGGGTACAAACACCACGTCACCGCGTTGCAGCGCCACGGGCTTGCGGCCCAGTGCGCCGTTCTTCAGGTACTGGCTGAAATCGAGGAAGTAGGCGTGATAGACGCCTTGGCCATCTTCACGCAGCAGGGCGACCATGCTCGCGTTGCCCACCGAGCTCACGCCGCCGGCACCGAGAATCGCCTGCTCCATGGTTGGGGCCGTGGCGATGGAGACAGCCGATGGGTTTAATACCGCGCCGCCGACGATCACCGTGTTGCCCGGCGCCTGGTTGATGTTCACCGTCACCCGAGGCTCGCGATACACCGGTGCGAGTTTCTGGCTCAGCTCGGCGGCGACTTCCGCCGGCGTGCGCCGCGCCACCTGGATCGGCCCCAGGAAGGGATAGTTGATCTTGCCGTCGTTCTGCACGGTGTACAGCGTCAGCTCGTAAATCGTGCTGACGTTGAACGCCGACAGGGTTGGCATTTCCCCGGCATCGCGGACAATCCGCAACTGGTCGCCGATGCGGATCCGCTCCACCGCCGGTGGCAGTTGGGCCATGCGATCGAGGGCCTGCTTGCCCTCGTCCACCGTCTTGCCATCGGGCGCGACGATCCGCGCGGGCGTATTGCAGGCGGCCAATGCCATCATGGCCAGGACGAGCAAGGTTCGTTTCATCAAAGGGGTCTTCCTGTAGGTCATGATGCTCACCTCCAATAACCGGGGAACATGCTGATGCGCCGCTTGAGGGCGAGGGGGAGCTGGCGCTCCAGATGGCCCAGCCGGTAGCCGAGCAATTTGAACGCGCTGCGCACCAGTACTTCGGGTACGCGGTGCAATGCACCGGCTTCGCGTAACGCTCGAAGCTCGGCCAGTACATAGCGTTTACCTTCACCGCCGGCATCGCCAAAAGCCTGGCGGATCCACGGCTCGCGGCCGTAGAAAACGCCAATGTCGAAGTAGCGGTGAAACTCATCCATGAGACGGTAATCGTGGGAGTGATAGACCAGGGCGGTGGCGGCGTAGCGCACCTTGTAGCCTTCCAGCAGCATGCGGGCGGCGACGTAGGCGTCCTCGCTGCCGATCACATCCGCGGGGAAGCCACCGACGGCTTGCAGGGCGCTGCGCCGGTACACCGAAAACGAATCCGAGCTGAAGCAGGTCTTGATCCCCAGCTCCGGCGCATCAGCCAGGCTTTTGCTGCGGCTTTGCGGCGGGTAATTGAAGTGGCGTGACTGGGCGCCCAGCACGCCGGCATCCGGGTGCGGCAACTGGCGGCCGTAAGCGACGCCGTTGAGCGGGTCCAGTTCCAGTTCGCCCACCAGGTTGGCGAACGTCTCGGGTTCGGCGGGGATCGCGTCCTGGGTCATCACGATCAGCGCGTCGCCGTCGACTTGCTCGCTGGCCCAGCGGCGGGTGCCGCCATGGTTGAAGTCCTTGGCATCGATCACTTCGACCCGTACGCCGAACTCGCGAAAACGCGCCACGGTGTCATCGCTGGAAGCGCTGTCGACCACCAGGGTTTCGTCCGGTTGCAGGGTTTGCATGCGCAGCGCCGGCAGCAGCCGGTCGAGGTGGCTGGAAGCGTTGCGGGTCGGGATGATCAGGGCGGTACGCATCACTTCTTCACTTCGGCCGGAGCCCGGCCGTAGATGTCGTCAAAACGCACAATGTCGTCTTCGCCCAGGTACTCGCCGCTCTGCACCTCGATCATCACCAGGTCGATGATGCCGGGGTTGGTCAGGCGGTGCTTGTGCCCGGCCGGAATGTAGGTGGACTCGTTGGCGTTGATCAGGAATTCACGGTCGCCGTTGGTAATCATCGCCGCGCCGCTGACTACTACCCAGTGCTCGCTGCGGTGATGGTGCATTTGCAGGGACAAGGAGGCCTGGGGCTTGACCACGATGCGCTTGATCTTGAAGCGGCTGCTTTCTTCCAGCACGGTGTAGGTGCCCCACGGCCGGGTGACAGTGCGGTGCAGGCTGAATGCCGGATGGTCCTGGCGCTTGAGCTCGGCGACGATGTAGCGCACATCCTGGCTGCGCTTGGCGTCGACAATCAGGATCGCATCCGGGGTGTCGACGACGATCAGGTCGCGCACGCCCACTGCGCCCAACACGCGCTTGGGCGAGTCGATGTAGCAGTTGTGCACGTCATGCAGGATCGCCTGGCCATTGACCTGGTTGCCGTTGGCGTCGCTGGGGGTGAGTTGGCGCACCGCGTCCCAGGAACCGATATCACTCCAGCCGATGTCGCAGGGCACCACCGCCACTTGCGCGGATTTTTCCATCAGCGCCACGTCGATCGAGATGTCGGGTGCCGCGCCGAAACCTTCAGCGTTCAGCTCGCGCTGACGGCAACTGTTGTTGTTCAGGCTGTGGCCGTGCTCGAGGGCGGCCTTGGCGGCGTCCAGCACGGCGGGGGCGTGCAGCGCCAGTTCCTCCAGCAATGTACCGGCCTTGAAGCAGAACATCCCGGCATTCCACAGGTGCTTGCCGCCGTCCAGATAGCCCTGGGCGGTGGCCAGGTCGGGCTTCTCGACGAAGCGCTTGACCCGGAACCCCTGGCCCAGCGCCTCGCCTTGTTCGATATAGCCGAAGCCGGTTTCCGGGTGGTCGGGCTGGATGCCGAACGTCACCAGGTAGCCGGCCTCCGCCAGTTCGCGGGCCTGGGTGACGGCATCGGCGAAGGCGCTTTCATCAAGAATCAGATGGTCGGCAGGCAGGATCAGTAACTGCGCCTCGCTGCCGAAGTTTTCCTGTACATGCAGGGCGGCCACGGCGATGGCGGCGGCGGTGTTGCGCCCGAACGGCTCCAGCAACAGGTCAAGGGCCAGATGGGCCTTGTTGACCACGCGGTAGTCATCGAGGGTGCGAAACAGCAGGTCGCGGTTGGTCACCGTCAGCACGCTTTCCACACCCGGCAGGTGACTGGCCCGCAGGAACGTCTTCTGCAGCAGGCTCTGGTCATCACGCATGCGCATGAAAGGCTTGGGCATGTTTTGCCGCGACACCGGCCACAGCCGGGTGCCCGAACCACCGGAAATGATGCAGGGAATCAAGCCGTTGAGGGTGTTCATCAATAGACTTCCTTGGTCGAAAGGACGGCCGGGACCGTCATGAAAACGATGTACAAGTCGAACCACACCGACCACTTCGAGATGTACTCCAGGTCGTACTCAACGCGTTTCTGGATCTTGAACAGGGTGTCGGTTTCACCACGATAGCCGTTGATTTGCGCCCAGCCAGTGATGCCCGGTTTTACCCGGTGGCGCGAGCTGTACTCGCTCACGGCAACTTCGTAGGGCACGCCGGCGGCCTTGGTCGCGGTGGCATGCGGGCGCGGGCCGACCATCGACATGTTGCCCAGCAGCACGTTGAACAGCTGCGGCAGCTCATCGATGCTGGTCTTGCGAATGATCCGGCCCACGCGGGTGATGCGCGGGTCGCCGCGGGTGGTCTGGCGGTCGGCGTTGAAGTCGCTCATCTCGGCGTACATCGAGCGGAACTTGAACACCCGGATCACGTTGTCGTTGTAGCCAAACCGGTTCTGGCGAAACAGCACCGGGCCCTTGGAGTCGAGCTTGATGGCAATCGCCGTGATCAGCATGATCGGCGACAGTGCCACCAGGCCCAGGGTTGCCAGGATCAGGTCTTCACAGCGCTTGATAAACGGCGACCAGCCCCGCAGCGGCACGTGGGAGGTGTTGAACATCAGGATGCCGCCGACATCGGTGATACGGCTGTGGCCATAGCGCAGGGCCGCCATGTCGGGCACCAGCATGACGTTGACCGACATCTGCCGCAGGCGCTTCACCAGCCCGTTGATCCGCTGTTCGGCGGCCCAGGGCAGGGTAATCATCACCTGGTTGACCTGCTCGGAGCGGATCAGTTTTTCCAGGTCGCGCGTGTTGCCCAGCAGCGGCAGGTTGCTCAGTTCCTTGGGGATGCGCTCGGTGCGGTCGTCGATAAAACCGATCAGTCCGGAACGGATATCGCCGTTGCGCTGCAAGTGGTCGGCCACGTGCACGGCGGTGTCGGTGAAGCCGAGGATCACCGTGCGTTGCAGGTATTTGCCGCTGGCCATCAGGTTGCGGAACAGGCGCAGCATCACGATCCGCTCCAGCCCGAACAACGCAAGGCTGGTGATAAACCAGAACGCCAGGTTGCGCGGGCTCAACTGCGGGAACATCAGCAGAATCTGGTACATGAACAGCAGGATGCAAAAGGCCGCGGACCAGGCCACCAGCATGGTGCGAAACCGCAGGCGGTTGCTGAACAGCTCCTCGGAGTAAACCCCCATGGCCTGGAACAGAATGATCGTCAGGATCGCGAAAAACAGCAGCAAGCCGAGAAAGTGCGCGCGCAGTTCGGGGGCCATCGGGTCTGGATAAAACAGCAGGATCAGTGCTGGAAAAACGGCGGTGAGGCCGTGCATCAATTTTACGAAAACAACAAAGAACTCAATGAAACCGGCCCGGGTCAAAAACAGGCTGTCGACTGACGACTTCTCGCGCATAAAAACATCCCTCATTGCACACCAGGGCTTCCTTGTTCGGCTGCTCATCCATAAAGGCAGGGCTTGCTTTATAAGTGGCGCCAGACGAACGGTTACTTCGCTGGGTAATACGCAATTACCTATCTATCTGCAGGGAATTTGCGGGGTAATGGCTAAATGATGGTTCCCTTTTCGTCGCTCGTCAAGGTTTTGACTATTTTATAAGACCTTCGGTCTAGACACGTCAGGTACTCTTCCGCGTGACAGTTTGTTGACTGTCTTGGTCGGATTTCCGGGTTTTCCCGGAACAAAATGCTGGCGTTTTGGAGTGTAGGAACAAATTTAGGAAATTTCCTGCGGCTGAGGAAAACCTTTTTTTGACGGAGGTCGGATGCGGGGTTTTTCGGGGACAAGCGACGAGTGGTGAGGACGTGAGTCCGTCACCACATTGAGGCGGTACTAGCCTTAAAAATTGCCTTTCAAACTGACAGTGAAGTTGCGCGGTTCGCCGTAGAAATTACCCCAGTCGGCCGTTCCCACCGTCTGATAGTAATTTTTGTCGAAGAGATTGTTACCGTTCAGCGCCACCGTCCATGTGTCATCAACCCGGTACGCCAACCGCGCATTCCATACCGCATAACCGGCTTGTTCCAGTTTGATGCCTTGAATTCGGTAGTTGCTGCTCTGGGCGTTGACGCCGGTGCCGACGCTCCATTTCGACAGTGTGCCGTCCAACTGATAATCGCCCCACAAGCGCAGCATGTGTCGCGGCACGTAGCTGTTTGCAACCGCGCCAATGGCGGCGCTGTTGATGTTGTTGAGGTTCTTGGTCTGGGTGTAGGTATAGCCGCCCGCCACTTGCAAGCGTTCCAGCAACTCGCCACTCAACTCGGCTTCGACACCCTGTGCGCGAACCTTGCCAGTGTCGGTGTAGCAATAGCCGTCTGCCGAGGTACCGCACTGGGTGGTGTAGTCGGTTTCGGCGGCGTTTTTCTCGATAGCGCGGAACAATGCCAGCGAGCTGTTGAGGCGCCCCTCAAACCATTCGCCCTTGATGCCCAGCTCGTAGTTTTCGCCGATTTTGGGCTTGAGGGCAGCCCCGGTCACCGTGGCGTTGGAGCTTTGTGGCTGGAAGATATCGGCGTAGCTGGCGTACACCGAAAGGTTGTCGTCGAGGTCATAGATCACCGCGGCGAATGGCGTGACTTCACCGGTTTCCTTGGTGCGTGCATCCTGCAGGGCCCATTCGCCCCAGGCGAGGTTATTCGACTGGCGGCGGTTTTCGAACCAACTGACGCGACTGCCGAGCACCACCATCAATGGCTCGGCCAGCCTCAGGCGCAAAGTGGCGTAGGTACCGTACTGGGTGGCGGTTTCCTTGACGGTGCCGCCCCGGTACATGTTGGGCCAGAAGGTATCGTTGGCGGGCTGCGGGAAGTGGTGGTTGGGCAGGAAGATACTTTGCCGGTCGGGCAGGCTGCGGATCGCGTAGACATCGTCCTGGGTGCCACGGCTGCCATTGGCGCCGATGATGAGTTCATGCTGCAAACCGAACGCTTCGAACTTACCGTCCAGGTAGGCATCCAGTCCGAAATCCCGGTGGTCGTAGTCAAACAGCGCGGCGTACATCTCGGCGGTTGGCGCCGGATCACCGTACTTCACGGTGCCTTGGCTGGCGGCGTATTTGATGTCTTGCAGGTTGCGGCTGTTCACCGCCGTGACCTTGAGTTGCCAGTCGTCGTTGAAGTGGTGGGTGAGGTCGGCAAACAGCGTAGTGCGTTGGCTCTGCCAGTCGTTCCAGGCCTGGCCCAGGCAGGTGGAACGGCTCAGGCCGATGCTCTTGCCGTCGCTGTAGCGCGGCACACCGCCCCAGCAGGGCGTTGCATCGACATCTTCGTAGCTGGCACCGATGCCCAGGGTGGTGTCAGGCGAGAGGTCAACATCCAGTGCGAGGTAGACAGCTTGGTCCTGGCGCTTGGAGACGTCCATGTACGAGCCACGGTTCTGTTGGCTGACCACGGCGCGGCCGCGTACGGTGCCGCTATCATTGAGCGGGCCGCCGGTATCGACGTCGGCGCGGTAGTTGTCCCAGGTGCCGGCAGACAGCGACAGGCTGGTGGTGGGTTTGTCTTGTGGCCGCTTGCGCACGAAGTTCACCGCACCACTGGCGGTGCCGGCGCCCTTGAGCATACCGGCCGCGCCCTTGAGCACTTCCACCCGGTCATAGATCGCCATGTTGGCGGTGAAGCTGTCGGCCTGTACGTAGTCTTTGCCGATGTCCAACGGCACACCGTCGAACTGGTATTGGCCGAGCATCTTGAAACCACGGGAATAGAAATACTTGCCACCCATAGGTGAGTCGTAGGTGGTGATGCCCGGGGTGTGTTCCAGTAATTGATCGATGGTGGTGATGTTCTGGTCGTCGATCAGCTTGCGGGTCATGACGCTGACCGATTGCGGTGTTTCCCGCAGGCTGTGGGCGCCCTTGCCGATGGTCACGGCGCCAGTGGTGTAGGAACCGCTGCCGTCAGTGGTGACGCCGAGGTGTTCGCCGGTCACGGTGGTGGCACCCAGGTTCAGCGCGCCGGTGTCCGCGACTTGCGGCAACAGCAGCCAGGTGTTGTTGCTCTGGCGTTGGGCTTGCAAACCCTGGCCCTGGATCAATTGGCTCAAGGCCTGTTGGCTGTCCAGCGCGCCGTTGAGGCCGGGGCTGGTCTTGCCGGCGACGCTGGTGGCGTCATAGGACAGGCTGATACTCGCCTGGCGCGCAAACTGGTCGAGCACGGTGGCCAATGGGCCGGGTGCAATGTTCCAGTCACGGGCCTGGGTGTCGCTGACAGGCGTTTGCGCCATGACCGCCAGGGGCAGGGCGCTGCCGTTCAGGCAGGCACCGAGCAGGGCGGCGTGCACCGCATGCTTGAGGGGAGAACGCTTGGAGGGGAACGCTTGCATGACCGCGGAATGCTCCTGAAGGAAGTGGACAGAATCGGCCTGTTGATCGGCCTTTCCTTACAGGTCGAGCGAAGATGAGAATTCACCTCATTTATTTTCGGAAGGTCATGCACGAGCGGCGACGGTCACCCAATAACGGCTGCGATAGGTGATGTTCACCGACAGTGCCTGTGCCACCAGGGTCAGGACCTGATCGGTATCGTCCAACTGGTAAGTCCCGGACACACGCAGGCCGGCGACCGCTTCGCTGCAGCGCACCAGCCCAGTGCGGTAACGGCTCAGCTCCGCGAGGAAATCGTCCAGACGCATGTTGTGAGCGCTGATCACACCGTCGCTCCAGGCCCAGGGATCCAGGCCCGTGGTGGCGGGTGGACGCAAGCCGTTTCGATCAAACAGCACCTGCTCGCCGGGCTGTATCACCCCACGTGCGCTGGCCTGATGGCTGTCGGCGAATACCGCGACGCTGCCTTTTTGCACGGCGAGCAAGGTGCCGTGGGGCTCCTCGCGCACCATGAACCGGGTGCCCAAGGCGCGCAGATAACCGTCGCGGGTTTGCACCCAGAAGGGCCGTGGCGCGCTACCGTCGGCGCCCATGTCGATCAGGATTTCACCCTGGCGCAACTGCACCAGACGCCTTTCGGTGTTGAAGACTGTGTCGATGGCGCTGGCACTGTTGAGCTGGATACGGCTGCCATCGTCGAGGGCGACCCAACGCCGCTCTCCGGTGGCGGTGCGGTAATCGGCCAGCAGGCCGGGCAATGGCGTGTAGTCGCGGCCGAACCAAGTCAGCCCTGCGGCACCGGCGAACAGCCCGAGCAACTTCAACCCTTCACGGCGGCTGATGCGTTGGCGGGCACCTTGCAAGGCATGGCGGCCGACCTGTGCCGGCAACTGCGCAAACTCGTCACTCATCGACGAGACCCGTTGCCAGGCCTGCTGGTGATCGCCACTGGTTTCAAGCCAGCGTTCGAAGGCAGCGGTGGTGGCGTCATCGGCAATATTGAACCGCAGCTTGATCATCCACTGGATCGCCTGGTCCACCAATGGCGGATTAGCCTTCGGCATAACGCAACCGATAACAGGCATGCAGTGCCTTGGCCAGGTCGCGCTCCACGGTGGCCTTGGACACCCCCAGGCGCTGGGCGATCTGTTGGCAGGTCAAGCCGTCCAGTTGCGCCAGCAAAAACGCTTCGCGCACCCGTGGCTTGAGTTGGTCCAGCAGGCGGTCGATGCGCTCCAGGCTGTCGAGGATCAGCAGGCGGGTTTCTTCCGACGGCACCTCGACTTGCGGGAAATGCGCGAGACTCTCCAGATAGGCACGCTCCAGTTCGCGGCGGCGATACTGGTCGATCATCAGGCTGCGGGCGATGCTGCTCAGGTAGGCCCGGGGTTGCAGCAAGGCTTGCTGCTTGCGCGCATTGAGCAGGCGCACGAAGGTTTCCTGCGCCAGGTCGGCGGCGTGCTCACGGCAGCCCGTACGCCGGCTCAACCAGCCGCGCAGCCAGGAATGATGGGCATGGTAGAGCTGGCCGATGGCGGCATGATCCAGTGGGTGGTCGCTCGACATGGGCATCCTGGCGCAGGCGTCTTAATTGATAACGGTTCGCATTCTATGCGTTGGCCAGAGGATTGAGCAATCGTTGCCGTGTGGATTTGGCCGGATGCACAAACCCACACAGGCTTGACGGGGTTGCGGCTAAGCCTTGCGCAGGTGCAAACACTCAATCGAGCGGTCGACGGTGGTCTTGGCAATTTCCAGCAAATGCCACACCGCCAGCAACTTTGCCCGCTCGGGGCTTTGCAGGAGTTCGCCGCAGTCGAGGGCGGTGGCCGAGGCGCTGCTGAGCAGGCTGGCAGTGTAGAGCAGGGAGTCTTCGAAGCTCAGGTCTTCGTTGACGGTATGGAAGCCCTGGGAGGGCAGGTAATGTTCGAGGGCGCGATTGAAGGCAGCGCGGTTTTTGAGCAGGTCGATGGGTGGGTCGGGAACAGGCTTATGCATGGTGTAACTCCACTAGTAGGTAAGGAGCTGACACCCGCGCGACTAAACGAGGGTGGAGGCCGTACGCAGGCTAGCCGACCGGCTAGTGGAAACCGGCGCACCCGAAGGTGCCCTGCGCACAGCCGCACTGAAGC